>NZ_DASSTI010000110.1:0-8873 GCF_035708005.1 Segeticoccus sp.
TGCGGTAGGCCGCGGTCTTCACCCGGTTCTGGCACCGGGTGGAGCAGAAGCGTCGGTGCGAGTTCTTCGACAGGTCGACGTAGACCCGGTCGCACGCGGGCGCGGAGCAGACACCCAGCCGGCTGCCGAGGTCACCGCCGATGGCCATCGCCAGCCCGGCCGCGATCCCCGCGGCCCAGCCCCGGGAAAAGGAGTCGTCCGGTCCGTGGAAGTGCAGGGAGTGGCGCTCGCCGTCCTGGTCCAGCTGCGGCCGGGCGTTCGTCGCCCGCAGCATTTCGTTGACCATCGCCGCGGCAGCGCGTTCGTCGTCGGCGGCGAGCGCCTCGAACACCTCGCGTGCGCGGAGGACGTGGGGCACTAGGGCGCGCGCCTGTGCGGGACCGGGGCGCACGGCATACGCCTCGGTGCGTGCGGCGGAGGCGATCACGTCGCGCAGCTGTTCGCCGTGTGGAGCGGTGACCGGCCGGCCCCCGTCCTGGCCCGGGGTGAGGGTGTTGACCAGTCGCACGGTGGTCGTCAGCAACCGCTCGACGTGACTGTTGAAACGCATCTGAGAAGTCACGTACCTTCCTGCTCGTGTCACTGACGAACGACGCTACATCAGTTACGCGGATTCTGGTGCTGGCGCGGGTGGTGAACCGTCTCGGCGGCTTCGGGATGGGCTTCCTCGGGCTGCGACTCGGCCGCGACCTCGGGGTGGACCTCGCGCTGGTCGGGTCGCTGCTCGCGGCGTTCGGCATGTGCACCATCCCGTCGCGGGTTCTCGGCGGGGTGCTGGCGAACCGCTTCGGCGCCCGGTTCGCGCTCGTGGCGGGATTGCTCGCCTCCGGCGGTGCCCAGGCGGTCATCGGCCTGGGCCGGTCGGTGCCGGTGGTCGTCGCCGGTGTCGTGGCGTTGGGACTGGCCTACGAAGTCGTCGAGCCGGCGACCCAATCGCTCATCGCCGAGGGCGTGCCGCCGCAGCGACGGGCCTCGAGCTATGCCCTGCTCTGGGCAGCGGTCAGCGTCGCCGGGGTCGTCGCGGGGGCCGTGGCCGCGTTGGTCCTCCGGTGGGGCGTGGGCACGCTGTTCCTCACGGACGCGGCCACGAGCGTCGCGGCCGCGACCGTGGTCGCGACGCTTCTGCCCACGGTCGGGGCGCGCCAAGGCCCACCGCACTGGCGCGGCGCCGTCTCCCGCCGGCTGCTGGCGTGGACGGGCGTGGGCTGTGTCTACGCGACGCTGCTCATGGTCGTGGTCTTCATGTTGCCGCTGGCGGTCGACGCCGCCGGGTACCGCCCGTCGCTGACCGGCTGGCTGCTCGCGACGTCGGCAGGTGCCGCACTGGCGACCCAGCGCCTCGTCGCCCGGCGGGAGCAGCGGTGGCCCTCGGCCGGAATGCTCGTCGGCGGATACGTCGTGCTGGCTCTCGGGCTCCTCCTCTGGTCGGCCGGGTCCATTCCGGCGCTGGTCGTCGGCGCCGCACTGGAAGGTGCCAGCGGGGCCCTCCTCCTCGGGACCCAGCAAGCGATCGCCTCGCGACTGGCCCCGCCGGGGGGCGCGGCGACGGTGATGACGGTCTACGGGCTGTCCTGGGGCGTCGGCACCGTCGTGGCGCCGCTGGTGGGGGCACCGCTGCTCGCCCGCGGCACGGGCGCGTTGTGGCTGACGTGCGCCGCCATTGCGGCGATCCTTGCCATCGCTCATTCCTTGTATGCCGTCCTCCATCGTCTACGGTCACCGCTCGACCTGGCGGTCGGGCGCGGAAGGCCCTCGGACGCGGTGGGCTGCGCGCGGGCGCCGAGCATTGCGGATCAGTCGGGAAGCGGCCCCGCTCGCCCGACCAGGTGAACTGAAAGGACATGGGTGAGGAGGCGAATGTCGTCGATTTCGTCGACGAGGCACTTGCCCGTTTCTACGGCGCCGCCATTCCCGGGCTCGAGGCCGCCTTCACCATTCCCTACACCTGTCCGACGAGGAAGCATTCCCGGCCGTCGATCGTTGACCGGGGTACAGGCGATTGTTCGCGTCCCGAGCCGAAGTGGAGGAGACCCCGATGAGCCCCCTCGCTACCCCCGAGACGATTCCCAGCGTCGAGTTCCGCGACCCGAGCACCGGCACCGTGCTGCCGCTCGAGGCAACGCGGCCCCTCGGCAAGGACGAGCGGTGCGACGCACTGGGATCGGTGCCGGACAAGCGGGGCAGGCTCCGTCCGGGGTCCTGTGGCGCCGAGGCCCTCGTGCGCGCCTGGATTCCGCGAGTCGGCCGACCCCTGCTGTTCTGTGGCCACCACTTCCGGGGGCACGAGCCCAAGTTGCTGCAGATCGGCGCCTACATCCACGACGAGCGGGTACCTACGCTCGCGTCATGACGACGCACACCTATGCCGCGACCCTGACCTGGTCCGGATCGACGGGGCAGGGATACGACAGTTACGACCGCGCGCACCGAATGGCGCCCGAGGGAGCCCCGGAGCTGACCGTCAGTGCCGATCCCGCATTTCGCGGTGATCCGGCTCTGCTGAACCCGGAGCAGCTGCTGCTCGCCGCGGCAAGCTCCTGCCAGCTCCTTTCCTTCCTGGCCATCGCCGCCCGTGCGCGACTCGATGTCGTGGATTACGTCGATCGAGCGACGGCGGTGATGCCTGAGGACCAGCCGCCGACCCGGATCACCGAGATCGTCCTCCGCCCCCACATCACGCTGCGCGGCCCGGGGAGCGCGAAGATCCAGCGGTTGGTGGACCTGGCGCACAAGGAGTGCTTCATCGCCAACTCCATCTCGGCACAGATCCGCATCGAGCCGTCCGTCGACGTGGTGGACTGAGGCGCCGCACGACACAAAGAAGGGGCCTCATCCGCTCGGACGAGGCCCCCTCTGGGCAAGGGAACTCAGCTCTGCTGAGCCTCTTGGTAGGCGGTAGCGATGGAGGCCGGGATGCGACCGCGGTCGCTGACGGTGTGACCGTTCTCACGGGCCCACGAGCGCAATTCCGCATTGCTGACCTTCGCCAGCCGCTTCTTGCCTCCACGGCGACCATTGGCCGGACGGCGTGAGGCGCTGCGGCTCTTGGCGGATCGACGGGAGCTGGCGGCCTTCTTGGGCTGGGCCGGCTCGGTCGGCTGAGCGGGCTCCTCAACCGCGCCATTTGACGTCTCGGTCGTCAACGTCACTCCGTAGGCGGCCCCGATCACACGGATCGCGTCTTCAAGCGGCTCGCTGGAGTCAATGGTGATCTTCATGTGCGGTGTCCTCTGCTTCTCGATTCCGGAATGGAGCAAAAAGTCTTTCCGTCCCTGAGCATGACATGCCGACCTGCCTCTGGTCGAACTGCGGCGAGTCCACGGCATACCGCGGCATACCGCATTGCGCTTGGGGAGCCGAGGCATTCGGGCAGTGGAATGGCCGATCAATTCCCAAGGTGCCTCTCCCACGCGGACCCCATTCGTCCGGGAACTGCCCTATCGTCGCGGGCATGAGCGAGCCCACCGAACTGATGCCACACCCCTTCCCTGCCGCGCCCAACGAGGTGGAGGCACTTCTTGGTGCGCTGCACCGCAACCGGCGCACATTTGCGTGGAAGACCGGCGGCGTGGATACCGACGCGATGCGGCGCACGCTCGGACCTTCGACGCTCACTCTCGGCGGACTCATGAAGCACCTTGCCCTCGTCGAGGACCACTACTTCACGCATCTCCTGCTGGGCCGCGACTACCCGGCCGTCTGGGCGCCGATGGCCCAGGACGACGACTGGGACTGGACCTCCGCCGCCGATGACTCGGCCGAGGACCTCCGTGAACTTTGGCTCCAGGCCGTCGCGCGGTCACGAGCTGCCGTCGAGTCGGCCCTCGCCGACGGTGGCCTCGATCGCCCGCTCGCCGTCTCGGACGGTCCCGAGACGCTCAACCTCCGACGCGTGCTCGTCGACCTGATCGAGGAGTATGCCCGCCACACCGGCCACGCAGACCTGATCCGCGAGTCCATCGACGGGCTGGTCGGCGAGGACGCCCCTCAATAACAATCGGCCCCGCCGTGGGAGAACCTTGGGAGGCTGCTGGACGGTGGCCCGGGAGGACCAAGGTGCCGTCTGCGCTAACCCGGCGCGAACCCGGCACGGTTCGGCCCGTGCGCCTTGGCCCGGTCCGCCCCCCGTGCCGGTGCGTGACGTCGACGTCCCGGCTCAGATCAGAAGTTCGTCGCCATGTTGGTGAACCGGGAGTAATGGCCCTGAAAGGCCACGACGATGGTGTCGGTCGGCCCGTTGCGATGCTTGGCCACGATCAGGTCGGCCTCACCCTCACGGGCCGACTCCTTTTCGTACATGGCCTCCCGGTGGATGAGGATCACCATGTCGGCATCCTGCTCGATCGATCCACTTTCGCGAAGGTCACTCATCTGCGGACGCTTGTCGGTCCGCTGCTCGCTGCCACGGTTGAGCTGCGAAATGGCGATGACCGGGACCTCGAGCTCCTTGGCCAGCAGCTTCAGCGCCCGGGAGAATTCCGAGACCTCTTGCTGTCGGCTCTCCACCCTCTTGCCGGAGGTCATCAGCTGGAGGTAGTCGATGATCACCAGCTTGAGGTTGTTGCGCTGCTTGAGCCGACGACACTTGGCGCGGATCTCCATCAGCGACATGTTCGGGGAGTCGTCGATGAAGAGCGGTGCGTCGGAGACCTCGCCCATCGTGCGAGCCAACCGGGTCCAGTCCTCGTCGCGCATCGTGCCCTTGCGCATGTGCTGCAGCTGGATCTGTGCCTCGGCCGACAACAGGCGCATGGTGATCTCGGTGCGGCTCATCTCCAGCGAGAAGACGACCGTCGCCATGTGGTTCTTGATGGCCGCCGCGCGGGCGATGTCCAAACCCAGCGTCGAGTTGTGGGTCGGAATCATCGACCGACCGGCCAGGTAGAGGTGAGAGCCGTTGTCAACTTCGACGCACTTGACCGGCACGGAGGTGATCGGTCGGACGTCGACGATGAATCGAGAATCGCGCCGCTGAAAGCTTCGCGACCGGAGCTCCTTGTGCAGAAGCCGCTTCCGCTCGAGGGCGAAGACGTCGTCGTCCGTGCTGAAGGTGAGCGTGTAGGCGATCGAGGAGTCTTGGGCACGTCCGCGAACAACTTTCCGGGACTCGCCACAGCGATACCCCAAGCCTGCAAGAAGGTCACGAACGTCCGAAGCGAGTCGAGCGCTGGTGGTCGTGAACTGCACGCAGCCGCTCCCACTGACGGTGCCGTCCGTGTCGAGAAGGCCGGCAAGCAGGTCACGGCGCTGCTGCTCGCCTGATCGGAGGTACGCGGTGGGGATGTGCTTGTTGCCCAGGACGCCGAGAGTCCTCAAGCGGGCCTGAACGGTGCCATGATGGTTCCGGCACTCTTGACACTGCCTCATCCCGGATGACGGACGGCCGCAGTCCGGACATGTCGGAGCCTGAGACATGGGCGACACCGACGTGGCTCGACCACCACAAGACCAGCCGCACGTCTTCACCTGTGACGTGTGTGGTGTGAAGATCGCCCCGCAAACGACGCATTCTCGTTCCGATGGCAGTTCCATGGGCAGCGTGAGGTTGTAGCGCATCTTCGCGGAAGTCGGGCGCACGTCCAAGCCCTCGGCCTCAAGTCGCACGACGATGCCTAGGTCCTCGGTGGTGATCTGCGCCGCCGCCGAGGTTCCATCGCCTAGCCACGCGCCGACGACGTAGGGCGGGAGCAGAAGGTGTCGAGAAGGCAGCTGGAGAGGCTCCGTCAGCTTGACGCTGTGGTTCAACCGCTTGTCGGCAGTCGTACAGCGTAGGGTCATCCTGATCTCGTCAGTGGTCCGAACTTCTGCAAACGTGCGTTGATTCTGGCAGCGGTTCCGCCGATCACGAGCGCTCTGGTAGGAGCGACGGCTGGCACGCGTATCCGTGAGCCACTGGTGTTCCGCGTCCGCAACGATGACGCTGCCGTCGGAGAACTCGACCTCGAAGCAGGGCCGCCCGGTCATGACCTCCGTGGCAGCGACGACGGTGGTGGGCCGCCCGTCGGCGCCCAGCAACCGGTCCCCGACCTCGACCTTCCCCATGGTCGTCCACCCCTCTGGAGTGGGCAGCGGGGTGTCGAGCGCCAGTGCCTTGCCGACGGCCGGCCGCGCCGCGACGACGATCATCTGCCCGGCGTGCAACCCATTGGTCAGCGCGTCGAGGTCGGTGAAGCCGGTCGGCACGCCGATCATCTCCCCGCCCGAGCCCTGGGCGTGCTCGATCTCGTCGACCGTCGCCTCGATGACGTCACCGATCGCGGCGTAGTCCTCGCCGCCCCGCTTGTCCGCGACCGCATAGACCTCGGCCTGGGCAGCATTGACGATGTCCTCGACGTCACCGCCGCCGGTGCCGTAGCCCATCTGCACGATCCGCGTCCCGGCGTCGACCAGGCGCCGCAGCACGGCCCGCTCGGCGACGATCTGGGCGTAGTAGCCGGCGTTGGCCGCGGTCGGCACCGAGGCGATGAGCTGGTGCAGGTAGGCCTGCCCCCCGACCCGGCTGAGGTCGCCGCGCTTGGTGAGCTCGTCGGCGACGGTGATCGCGTCGGCCGGCTCACCCCGGCCGTAGAGGTCGAGGATCGCGTCGAAGATCAGCTCGTGCGCCGGCCGGTAGAAGTCCGCACTGCGCAGCACCTCGACGCAGTCCGCGATCGCGTCCTTGGACATGAGCATGCCGCCGACGACGCTCTGCTCGGCATGCACGTCCTGGGGCGGCAGGCGATCGGGCCCCGGTCCGTCGCTGCCGTCGGTGTCCCGGTAGGCCTGCGACTCCAGCTCCGCGATCGACACCGAACGCCCTCCCACACGATCTGCTCCAACCGGACCCGCACAGCACAACATGGCCCACCGACATACGTTCGATTCGACTGGTGCTGCGCCCCTGGAGGGGAGCCTCGCCAGCCGTCAGCTCCGGTATGCCGGCCGGTTGCCTTTGACGGGAGAGCAGCACGGTAGATCGCCGGGCTGGCACGGCACAAACGGCCCGTGTGGATGACCTGTGGAGGGCCTGTGGAGCCACTGCGGGGGGCTTGTGAACCGTCCTGTGGGTAACCCTGTGCACAACTGCGCGCCCATTGGGGAAAAGCACTCTGACCTGCAGCGATGCTGTCCACCGGCTGTGGACAACAGATTCTTCCGAGAACGACGAGGCCCCGACGGCGTGTCGCCGTCGGGGCCTCCTGTCAGCGCTGCGTCAGCCGTCGGCGCCGGCCCCTGCGGGAGTCGGCTCCGCCGGGGTTACCGGAGCGGTGGGCTTGGGGACGCCCGCGTCCTGGGTCTGGTCGACGAGGGTCGCCTCCGCCGCGTTCTTGCGGATCGACTCGATGCCCTTCAACGCCGCTGCGCGGGTCGGGTAGTCCTCACCCGTCGCGATGACCTGGCCGTTGCCCGCCTTGAGCCGGAAGCGGTAGTTGCCCCGCTTGTCGGTGTAGAGCTCAAACTTTCCTGCCATGGAGGGAACTCCTTTCACCTGCGGGCCCCGGCGGGGCCACGAGCCGAACGTAGGGCGCTTCCCTGTGAAGGAAGGGGTCGGTGGCGCTGTCTACGCTTCCTGCGTGAGCGCCCGTGCGTGAGCCCGACTCCCTCGTCACCCAGGACCCCGCCGACCAACGTCGCGAGATCCTGCGGCTGGCCGTGCCCGCGTTCCTCGCGCTCGTCGCCGAGCCGCTCTTCCTGCTCGCGGACTCGGCGATCATCGGTCACCTCGGCACGACGCAGCTCGCCGGACTCGGCGTGGCCAGCGCCGCCCTCGTGACCGCGGCGAACGTCTTCGTCTTCCTCGCCTACGGGACCACCTCCGCGGTCGCCCGCCAGATCGGTGCCGGCTCGGAGGGTGCCGCCGTGGCCACCGGCGTCGCGGGCGTCTGGCTGGCTGTCGCCCTCGGTATGGCGACCACGGCCGTGGTGGCCCTCCTCGCCCGCCCGTTGGCGCACCTGTTCGGCGCAAGCCCGGTGGCGCTCGAGCACGCGGTGACCTACCTGCGGGTGTCCGCGTTCGGCATACCGGGGATGCTCGTGGTGCTGGCGGTCACGGGCGTGCTGCGCGGGCTGCAGGACACGAAGACGCCGCTGGTCGTCTCGGTCGTCGGGTTCGGCGCCAACATCGTGCTCAACATCGGGCTGGTGTTCGGCGCCGGCCTGGGGATCGCGGGTTCCGCGCTGGGCACGGTGCTCGCGCAGACGGGCATGGCGGTCGCGCTGGTGGCGGTGGTGACCCACCATGCCCGCCGGCTCGGCGCCAGCCTGCGGCCGCACCCGGTGCGGGTGCTGCGGGCCGCGCTGGACGGCATACCGCTGGTGGTGCGCACGCTCGCGCTGCGCGCCGTCATCGTGGTGACCACCTGGGTGGCTGCGGGCATGGGCGACGTGCCGCTCGCCGCGCACCAGGTGGCGACCACGATCTGGAGCTTCCTCGCGTTCGCCCTCGACGCGCTGGCCATCGCCGGGCAGGCCCTGACCGGCAAGGCGCTCGGCGCCGGGGACGTCGCGGGCGCGCGGTCGGCGACCCGGACGATGGTGCGTTGGGGCGTGGTGTGCGGCGCGGTGCTCGGGGCGTGCGTGCTGGCCCTGCACACGGTGCTGCCCGACGTGTTCAGCTCCGACCCGTCGGTGCGGGCCACGTTGGCTGCCGCGCTGGTGGTCGTGGCGGTGTCGCAGCCGATCTCCGGGCTGGTGTTCGTGCTGGACGGGGTGCTCATCGGCGCCGGCGACAACAGCTGGCTCGCCGGAGCGCAGGTGGCGGTGCTCGTGCTCTACCTGCCCGTCATCCTCTGGGTGCACGCGGCCACGCCCTGGCTGATGTCGGGTGCTTCGCAGCTGGATGCGTGGCGGCACGCAGTGGTGGTGCTCTGGCTCGCGTTCGTGGTCTTCATGGT
>NZ_DASSTI010000111.1:0-14695 GCF_035708005.1 Segeticoccus sp.
CGAGGCAGGAGACAGGTATGAGCGAGCAGGACACCCGCGTCGAGCAGGCCGGGGACACCGTGGAGGCGGAGCGGACGGCCGAGCCCGTGGGGACGAATGGGGAGTCCGTCGGCGCCCCTGAGCAGGCTGCCGGCGCTGCGAACGAGGCGGGCACCGCGAACGAGGCGGGCGCGGCGGACGAGGCGGGCACCGCGAACGAGGCGGGCGCGGCGGCGGAGGCGGGCGAGCCGGCGGACTGGCCTCAATCGGCCGGCGACGCGACGGCGGAGTCCGGGAAAGCGTCCGGTGCTGCCTCCACGGCGGCGCCGGACGAGGACGTGGACGCCGGCTCGGGCTCGGGCCAGGAGTCGGGGGGCAAGGCGGAGCGTGACGACGAGGTTGCCCGCCTCGAACACGAGGGTGAGGTGGCCGCCGACTTCCTCGAGCGGCTGCTCGACATCGCCGACCTCGACGGCGACATCGACGTGGACGTCGAGGGTGACCGCGCCTCGGTCGCCATCGTCGATTCCGACGAGGGTCGGGTGCCGCGGCGACTGGTCGGCCCCGACGGCCGCGTGCTGGAAGCGCTGCAGGAACTCACGCGCCTGGCCGTGCAGGCGTCAACCGGCGACCGCAGCCGGCTGATGCTGGACATCGCCGGGCACCGGGCCGGCCGCCGCGCCGAGCTGGTCGAGGTCGCCCAGACCGCGATCGAGCACGTGCGCGCCAGCGGTGAGGCCGAGGAGCTCGAACCGATGAGCGCTTTCGAGCGCAAGGTCGTGCACGACGAGGTACTCGCCGCCGGGCTGGTCTCGGAGTCCGAGGGGACCGAGCCGAACCGCTACGTCGTGGTGCTGCCCGCTGGGCAGGCCGACTGATCCATCGAACACATGTCTGATTCGCTGGCGTCGCCTCCGCCGGCGCCAGTGGCTGCGACGCACGTCTTCGGCGGGCAACTCGCTTGCGCCGAGCAGTTCGTGTCCCTCCTGTGCTCCAGCGGTGTCACGCACGGACTGATCGGACCCCGTGAGGTGCCCAGGATCTGGGACCGCCACGTGCTGAACTGCGCCGTGGTCGGGTCGTTGCTGCCGGCCCAGGGCGAGGTCATCGACGTCGGAGCCGGCGCTGGCTTGCCGGGACTGGCCCTGGCCATCGCTCGTCCGGACTGCCGAGTGCACTTGGTGGAGCCCATGCTTCGCCGCACGACCTGGTTGCAGGACGCGGTCGAACGGCTGGAGTTGCCCAACGCCCTCGTCCACCGGGGTAGAGCCGAGGAGTTGTGGGACGCCCTGTCGGCACCGGTGGTCACGTCGCGGGCCGTGGCCCGACTGGCCCAGTTGTCTCGGTGGTCGTTGCCCCTGCTGCGGCCGCACGGGCAGATGCTCGCCATCAAGGGCAGCAGTGCCCGCACCGAGCTGGCTGAGGACGCGGCCGAACTCCGCAGGCTCGGAGCGGTGGCGACCGGGGTGCTCGAGGTGGGCGCTCCCGAGGTCGACCCTCCGACGACTGTCGTGCGTGTGCGCCTGGGGGATCGACCCGCCAAGCGGGTGGGGGCGAAGGGCCCGGCGGTCAGGAGGCGGACGTCGGCGGGGACCCGCGACGGGCGTGCGAAGACTGCCCCGACGTCGGTCGGCTCGGCGTCGGCCGGCTCGTCCGCTGCGGCGGGAAGCTCGTCTGAGTCGGAAAACGCGTCGAGGACACGCCGTGGTCGGTCCTCGGATCGGCGCGCGCCGGCTCAAGGCACGCCGCGCCGCCGACGCGGGTGACCTCGTCAGCTGTCACGTCCGGTGGCGGCGATTCCGTTACTGCCGCTGGTGTGGAGGCAGGCTGGACACGGCGGATCCTTCGTCCACAGCCGCTGCTGATCGAGTGGCCGCGACACGGTAGGTTGGACCCCTGCCTCAGGAGGTGTCGGACGGCCGGCGCCGGCACGCTTGCCGCCCGGTGTTCTGCGCTCCTCGGGTAACCACAGTCTGATCAGACAGGCACTCCGTCGATGTCGCGGAGTGCGCGCACAGTCTTCGTGTCCGAGAGGTACTCATGACGGCACCGCACGCCGACCAGACGGGACTCGGCTGGCCCGACGACACCTTCGGGGTGCCCGACGCCGGACTCGGGTGGCCTGCTGGACCCTCTGCTGTTTCCCGTGAAACATCCGGCTCGGGGGCTGCGGCAGGCGGCGCCGAGCAGCCAGGAGCGGGCGGCCGGCCAGACGGGGCTGGAGCGACGGGTGATCGGTCGGCGGATCCTGAAGCGCCGAATGCCCGGTCGGACGGTCTCGAAGCGTCGACGAGTCGCGGGTCAGAAGGTCGCGACCTGCCGAGTCGCGGGTCGGACGACTCCGAAGCGCTGCGTGGCGGGTCGGACGGCCCTGAGGGATCGACGGCCGCCTCCTCGACGGCGCAGGACCGTTCCGCGGGCTACCGCCCCCCAGCCGACGAGGAGCCGCCGACCACGTCCGAGCTCGCGGAGGCGGCAGCAGTCGCTGCCGGTAGTGGCGTGGCGCAGCATGTCGTCACCTCGTCCCACGGGGAGCCTGCGGCCGTCCCCGTGGAGGGCTCGGCGGAGTTCGGACGAGGAGGCCGCGGAGCAGACGTGGGCGAAGCGACCGGGGTCCAAGCCAGCGGGGCCCAAGCGAGCGGGGCCCAAGCGAGCGGCGAGCGAGAGCCCAAGTCCAGCCAAGTTTACGAGATCCAGCGGCCCGCCGACGTTTCACGTGGAACGCGGACAGAGAGGCGGGCGCCAGACGCGGCGGTCGGGGAGCCATCCATGACGGACTCACGGTCGGGAAGAGATGTCGGCGCGGTAGCCGCCTCCACCGGGGGCACTGGTGTTTCACGGGAAACCGAGCAGGCAACCGACTTGGAAGGCGCCGGCCGCATGGAGGCTCGAACTCCCTCTCTGAACCAGCCGGCCGCCGACGTTTCACGGGAAACGTGGCCAGAGGGCACGGCAGATGAGGACGTACGGGCGAGCATCGCGAACCAGGGTGCGGACGAGAGCGAGAGTGGCCTCGAGAGCCAGGGTGGCGTCGAGAGCGAGGGGGCCAGCGTGAATGACGTAGCTGAGATCGCGTCGCCGCCCAGCTCGGACGCGGGCGCCGAGAGCGAGCAGGCGCCGATCTCCGACGCGGACACCCCGCTGGCAGCGCAGCTGGCCGATGAGAACCGGCGACGTGCCGCCCTGGGAGCAGGACAGTTGCCCGCGCCAGGACGGACCCGAGTCCTCACTGTGGCCAACCAGAAGGGTGGGGTCGGCAAGACCACGACGACGGTGAACGTGGCAGCGGCGTTGGCCCAGGGGGGCCTGCAGGTGCTCGTCATCGACATCGATCCCCAGGGCAACGCCAGCACGGCACTGGGGATCGACCACCACGCCGAGGTGCCGAGCATCTACGACGTCCTGGTCGACGGCGAGCCGATGGCCAAGGTGGTCCAGGAGTGCCCCGACATCTCCGGACTGTGGTGTGCCCCGGCGACCATCGACCTTGCCGGTGCGGAGATCGAGCTGGTGTCCATGGTGGCGCGCGAGACCCGGCTCCGTCGCGCCATCGCCAGCTATGTCGAACAGCGGGCGGAGGCTGGACAGGCTCGTCTCGACTACGTACTCATCGACTGCCCCCCCAGCCTGGGACTGCTCACGGTGAACGCCTTCGTGGCAGCGGAGGAGGTGCTCATCCCGATCCAGTGCGAGTACTACGCCCTCGAGGGGCTGAGCGCCTTGCTGAACAACATCGGGCTCATCAAGAGCCACCTGAACCCGGACCTGCACGTGTCGACGATCCTGATGACGATGTACGACGGGCGCACCCGCTTGTCCGCGCAGGTTGCCGACGACGTCCGAGCGCACTTTCCGGAGCAGGTGTTGCGCGCCAGCGTGCCGCGGTCCGTGCGGATCTCGGAGGCTCCGAGTCACGGACAGACGGTCATGACCTATGACCCCAACAGCAGCGGTGCCCTGTCCTACCTGGAGGCGGCGACAGAGATCGCCCACCGTGGGGCCACCATGGCCGCCGGCTACGTGACATGACCCGTGGACGTGGGCTCCGCGCGCCGACTCGGCCTTGCCGTGGCGACGTGTCAGTCTGCCGTGTGAACGGTGCAGCGCACAGCATCCATTCCGTGCCACGCCACGTGGCCCGATCCCAGTGAAAGGTTCCCCAGTGAGTGAGAAGCGTCGCGGACTCGGCCGAGGGCTCGGTGCACTGATCCCCAGCACGCCGACAGCCGGCAACAGCCGCCCCACCGACGTCTTCTTCAAGGACAGCCGCGCTGCGGCGCAGGCTGCCCCCGAACGGGAAGACGGCACCCCGGGCGCAGCCAGCGCTGATGGCGTGGAGAACAGTTCCAACGGCTCCGCAAACGGCTCACAGGACAACGGCTCCTCGGACCGTTCGCCGGAGTCCTCGCCAGGGTCGGGCGACTCGCCAGAGTCGATGGGTACCCCGGAGGCGGGGCGCACGGTCACGGCGCACAGCGGCGTCTCGGGCGCGGAAGGTTTCACGGGAAACACGACCTCCGAGCCGCCGGTCGAGCATCCCCCTGCTGAGGGTTACCGTTTCACGGGAAACACGACCAGTTCCGCGAACGACCACGAGCCAGAGCGCACCGCCGAAGCCGGCGGTTTCACGGGAAACGCGACAAGAATGTCGCCAGCGGGTAGCCGCTACGTCGAAGCAGACCGTCCCGGAACTGGCGAGCGGGTCAATGACCTCCCGCAGGAGCCCGCCGCCCGGGAGCACCAGGAGCCAGCCGTCCGCGAGGACTCTGCGGCCGGGGATGACCAGGCCGTCGGCGCCGCCGGCGCCGGGGCGCCTGGTGAGGCGTCGTCCGCTGGAGAGACGAAACCTGACGCCGGAACCGGCACCCGCGACGACGCGGTGGAGACGGAACTGGCGCCTGTGCCCGGTGCCACGTTCGCCGAGGTGCCGGTGACCGAGATCCGACCGAACCCGCGCCAGCCGCGCCAGGTCTTCGACGACGACGACATGGCGGAGCTCGTGCACAGCATCCGCGAGATCGGCGTGCTCCAGCCCGTCGTGGTGCGCTCGGTCCCGTCCAGCGGCGCCGAGGCGGCGGAGGACGGGGTTCGCTTCGAGCTCATCATGGGTGAGCGGCGGTGGCGTGCGGCGCAGCAGGCAGATCTCGAGACGATCCCCGCGATCGTCAAGGACACCTCCGACGACGACCTCCTGCGCGATGCACTCCTGGAGAACCTGCACCGCAGTCAGCTCAACCCGCTCGAGGAGGCGGCCGCCTACCAGCAGCTGCTCGACGACTTCGGTTGCACCCACGAGCAGCTGGCCGGCCGGATCGGGCGGTCGCGTCCGCAGATCAGCAACACCCTCCGACTGCTCAAGCTGCCGCCGCTGGTGGCACGTCGGGTGGCGGCTGGTGTGCTGAGCGCGGGGCACGCCCGCGCCCTGCTGTCCCTGCCGGACGCCGCCGCGATGGAGCGGATGGCTCAGCGGATTGTGGCCGAGGGCCTGTCGGTCCGGACGGTCGAGGAGATGGTCGCCCTTGGCGGGGAGGAGCCGAGGCGGCGGGTCTCCGCTCCGCGAGCCGGCAATCGACACCCGCAGCTGGATGACCTTGCCGCTCGGCTGTCCGACCGGTTCGAGACACGGGTGAACATCAACCTGGGCAAGCGCAAGGGCAAGCTGACGGTGGAGTTCGCCTCCGTGGAGGACCTGAACCGGATCCTGGACGTGCTCGCTCCTGAGGAGAACGTCGACGTCTGAGGGAGGATGCCGGCGCAGTCGCTGGCTGGAACCTAACGTTCGGAGTCGACCAGGGCCCGGGTGAGGAGCTGGTGGTAGACCGCGCCGGCCTCGCGTCCGCTCGCCGCAACGGCCATCGGGACCAAGGACGTCTCGGTCATCCCTGGCGCCACGTTGCCCTCGAGGAACCACGGCACCCCGGCGGGGTCGACGATCAGGTCGATGCGCGACAGGTGCCGGTGCCCGAGAGCCCGGTACGCCGTGATCGCCGCGTGGGCAACCGCCCGGCTGACCTCATCGGCGAGCCGGGCCGGTGTGAAGAACTCGGTCTCCCCGGCGGTGTAGCGCGCGGCATAGGTGTAGACGCCGCCATCGGGAACGATCTCCACGGCCGGGAGCGCGACCGGAGCCCCCTCCTCCCCTTCCAGGACGGTCACCGCAACCTCGGTGCCCTCGACGAAGGACTCCAGCAGCGCGATATCACCGTACGCATAGGCGTCGACCATGGCGGCCGGCAACTGCGCCGCGTTGTGGACGACGGAGAGTCCCAGCGCCGACCCGCCGCGAGCCGGCTTCACCACCAAGGGAAGGGTGAGCGAGGAGCTGATCGCGTCCAGGACCGCGCCGGCGCCCAGTTCGCGAAACGTGTCGTGCGGCAACGCCACCCCGCGAGGGGTGCGGACACCCGCGCGCTGGACGAGCGTCTTGGCGACCGGCTTGTCCCACGTGAGCCGGCACGACTCGGGTGTCGAGCCGACATACCGAAAACCTAGCGATCCCAACACATCTCGGATCGCGCCGTCCTCACCCGAGGCTCCGTGCAGGACGGGCCAGACCACGTCGGGCTCGGTCTGGGCCAAACGCTCGAGCAGGCTGCCATCCGCGTCGGCAACATGTGCCTCGACGTCGACCTTGGCCAGCACGTCGGCTACCCGGCGCCCGGAGCGTAGGGACACGTCCCGCTCGTGGCTCAGGCCTCCGGCCAGGATGAGGACGTGGGTCAACGGCGTTCTCCTTCGTCGGGAGTGGACGACTGGGTCGGTGGTGTGTCAGGAACGGCGCTGACGATAACTCATGGCGCGGATCGCCGGGCGGGTCCCGCAGCCAGCGGCAACAGATGCCGGAGGCAGGCGATCGTCATGCCAGACCCGTACCGCGGCAGACGACGGTGGGCTCGTCGCGTCCCGACGCCGGAAGGCCCTGACGCGGGAAGGCCCCGACGCGGGAAGGCCCCGACGCCGAAAGACCCCGACACGAGAGACGCCGACGAGGGTTGCGTCGTACCGGGCACCGGCGACCGCTCAGGGCTGCTCCGGCCCCGGGAACTGCACACCACGGTCCGAGGGCCGGGCCGAGGTCCCCGGCTCGAAGGTCTCGCGCACCTCGAGCTCGGCACGGATGACCCCGGCGAGGCGGCGGACGCCCTCGCGGATGCGATCCGACTCGGGGTAGCAGTAGGACAGGCGCATGTGCTGCGCGCCGGAGCCGTCGGCGAAGAAGGCCGTTCCCGGCACGAATGCCACGCGCTCGGTGACCGCGCGCGGCAGCATCGCCTTCGCGTCCAGCCCCTCGGGAAGGGTCAGCCACACGTAGAACCCCCCGTCGGGGTGGGTCCACGTGGCCTCGGGCAGCAGGCTCTCGAGCGCGCCGAGCATGGCGTCGCGGCGCTCTCGGTAGAGCTCGCGGTAGACCTTGATCTGCCCCCGCCAGTCGTTGTTCGACAGGTAGGTGGAGATGCTCATCTGCGCCAGGTTGCTGGGGCACAGGATCGCCGACTCGCTCGCGAGGACCAGCTTCTCGCGCACGGCGTGCGGCGCGACGGCCCAGCCCACGCGCAGGCCGGGCGCGAACGTCTTGGAGAACGAGCCGAGATAGACCACGCCCTCCTCGGACAGGGAGCGCATCGCCGGCCACGGGTCGCGGTCGAAGCCGAGCAGACCGTAGGGGTTGTCCTCCAGCACGAGGATGTGATGACGCTGGCAGATCTCGAGGATCTGCGGTCGACGCTCGAGCGCGAGCGTGGTGCCGGCCGGGTTGTGGAAGTTCGGCACGCTGTAGAGCAGCTTGATCCGCTTGCCCGCGGCTTCCAACGCGGTGATCCGCTCCTCGAGAGCCGCGGGAACCAGTCCCTCGTCGTCGCTGGCGACGTGGACGACCTCGGCCTGGTAGGAGGAGAAGACCCCGAGCGCGCCGACGTAGCTGGGCGCCTCGGCCAGGATGACGTCCCCCGGATCGATGAACACGCGGGTGACGAGGTCCAGCGCCTGTTGGGAGCCGGTGGTGACCACGACGTCGTCCGCGTGCGCCTCGATGCCTTCGAGGGCCATCACCTCGAGGATGTGCTCGCGCAGGTCCGGATGCCCTTGGCCGGACCCGTACTGGAGGGCGGTCATGCCCTGCGTCGCGATGAGGTGCTGGACGGTCTCGGCGACGGCATCCATCGGGAGGGCCGGCAGGTACGGCATACCGCCGGCGAGGGAGACGACCTCGGGGCGGGAGGCCACGGCGAACAGGGCCCGGATCTCCGAGGCGGTCATGCCCGCCGTTCGCTCGGCGTAGGACTCCCGCCAGGGATCAAGACGCGAACCCTGCACACTCATGCTGACCTCCCTGCAGCGCACAGAGCGTGCAGCTGCACGCACTGTGGCGCGCGACCTCCGCGCCCGGCCTCACCGGGCGACGGCTACTCCGGCCGCCCCGTCACCTCGCCGCGGTCCGTCGTGCGGCCATGTCCGGGGCGTCCCTGGGTCGACGCGCCTCGACGAGTGTGCCACGAGCGGGCGACGGGCTGGTGGACGCGACCGACCAACGGGACGCGTTTCACATGAAACCGTCCTGGGAGCTCGCCCGGAAGGCTGCCCGGATCAGTGCCGCGGATGGGAGGCGGCCGGACCAGCCGCGGCGGCGCGCAACTGCTCGCGCAGCTCCCGGAGGTTGAGCACGCCGGTGGTGCTGGGATCGTCCTCGACGAGGTACATGCGCTGCAGGGCGACCGAGATCGCCTCGGCGACGGTGTCCCGAAAGGCCGGCTCAGCGAGCTTGGCGGCGTCGTCGGGATGGGAGACGTAGCCGGCCTCGATGAGCACCGCGGGCATGAGCGCCCGGTGGAGCAGCGTCCAGCTGCGCGCGTGGGACCGGCAGTCGATGAAGCCGGTCCGCGCCACGATCTCCCGCTGGATGAGGCCGGCGAGGTGTTCGGCCATCGCCGACCCCGCGCCGCCGTCGTCCGTGCCGTAGTAGTAGGTCGCCACCCCGCTCGCGGCCGGCTGCTCCCACGAGTTGCAGTGCAGGGACAGCAGCACGTCGGCGCCAGCGTCGTTGGCGATGTCGGCCCGCTCGGCCAGGCTCGGGTTGGCCTTGTTGCCTCGTGTGAACAGCACGGTGACGCCGACGGCGCTGAGCCGACCCTCGATGCGCCGGGCGATGTCGAGCACGATGTCGGCCTCGTCGGAGAGCGTGCCGTTCGACACGCTCCGGCCGCGGTGCACCACGGCCCCAGCGCCGCTGGCCGCGCCCGATGCCTGGCCGGCCCCCACGGCGTCGCCTGCGCCACGCGCGCTGGCCGCGCCATGCGCGCCGGCCGCAGCGGCCGGGCCACTCACGTCTGCGTCGACGTGCAGCCCCGCACCGCGGTCGGAACCCCCGTGACCGGGGTCGATCACCACGGTGCGCCCGGCGAGGCTGTGCCCCGACTTGCGGATGAGCTCGCGCTCGCGGAGGGCTTGCGCGGTGCCCCCGGTGACGCTGCGGGACAGGTCACGGAAGGTGCGGAGGGTGTCGGGCCCGACGGTACCGGTGACGTCCAGCCGCATGGCCTTCTGGAAGGCGTTGACCGCCTGCTCGGTGTCCGCACCGAAGATGCCGTCCACCCGCGCCGGCCCGAAGCCCAGGCCGATGAGCCGGCGCTGCAGCTCCACCACGTCGTCGCCCTGCACGAGGTGACCAGGAGTGTGGTGCAGGATCCGGTCGCCCAGGTGCCAGCGGGAGCCGTCGAGCACCACCCAGGTCGCGGGCCCCACGATGCCGTCGACGTTGAGGCCACGCCGCTGCTGGAAGGCCCGGACGGCGTCGGCGACCTCCTCGTCGTACGGCCGGTCGACCGAGCCGGCCGGCAGGTCCCCGGTCGTCTGCAGCCGCTCGCGGATCGCCTCGACCCCCGGGCCCTCGGCGCCGAGGTCGTAGGAGGCGAAGGGACGTTCCGACATCAGGACCTCCGTGGTGTGGCGGCTGGGGGACGGCTCACGCGGGCCAGCGAGATGGGCTGATCCGTGGGTCCAGGGCGGGCGATGCCCGCTGAAGCAGGGTATGCGCAAGGGTAGCCGAGGCCGTCCCCCAGCCGGAAACAGCGCGCCTCCGGGTGCCCGCAGACGACGACGCGGCGAGCACCCTGCAGGTCGCAGGATGTCGCCGCGTCGAGGAGGACGCCTAGTCAGCCGATGAAGTCGTCGAGCTCCTTGACGAGCCGCGGCTTCGGCAGCGCGCCGACGAGGGTCTTGACGACCTCGCCCTTGACGTAGACGTTCATTGTCGGGATGCCGGTGATGCCGTACTTCGCCGCAGTCTGCGGGTTCTCGTCCGTGTTGAGCTTGACGATCTCGAGCTTGTCGCCGTGCTCGTTGGCGATCTCCTCGAGGATCGGGGCCACGGCGCGGCACGGCCCGCACCAGGGAGCCCAGAAGTCGACGAGGACCGGCTTGTCGTTCTTCAGGACGTCGGCCTCGAACGTCGCGTCGGAGGTCTGCTTGGGTGCTGCCATCTCGAGGGTTCCTTCCCTGGGTGTGCGGTGGGTTGCTGCGGGTCGGTGCGGAGTCGGTCGGTCCGTTCCGGGCGTCCGGGTGGGGCCCAGTCTGCCGCGCCGGGGTGACCACGCGGTGAGGTGCGTGCCGCGGTCACCGTCGTGCCCGGCATACAGGGGGTATGCCGGGTGCTCGCGTCAGACGTGGGCGGTCGCCTCCGTGGGGACGGCCGTGTCCGGCGAGGGGACCTCGCCGGAGAGCTCCGCCGAGCCTCCGCGGGCTCGTTCGGCCGAGGCGTCGAGGGCCCCGAGGTAGCGCTCCGCGTCGAGGGCGGCCGAGCAGCCGGTGCCGGCCGCGGTGATGGCCTGGCGGTAGGTGTGGTCGACCAGGTCGCCGCAGGCGAAGACGCCGGGGACGTTGGTGTGCGTGGAGCGGCCGTGGACGAGGACGTAGCCCTCGGGATCGGTCTCGACGACGCCCTTGATGAGCTCGTTGCGGGGGTCGTGGCCGATCGCGATGAACAGGCCCGTCGCGGGCAGCTCGCGCAGCTCGCCGGTGACGGTGTCGCGCAGCGTGACCCCGCTGACCTTGGCCTCGCCGTGGATCGCGGCGACCTCGGAGTTCCACGCGAAGTGGATCTTGGGGTCGCTGAAGGCACGCTCGGCCATGATCTTGCTGGCGCGCAGCTCGTCGCGGCGGTGCACGATCGTGACCTTGCTGGCGAACCGGGTCAGGAAGGTGGCCTCCTCCACCGCGGAGTCGCCGCCGCCGACGACCACGATCTCCTGCTCGCGGAAGAACGCTCCGTCGCAGGTGGCGCACCACGACACGCCGTGGCCGGACAGGCGCTGCTCGTCGGGCAGGCCGAGCTCGCGGTAGGCCGAGCCCATCGCGAGGATGACCGACCGGGCGCGGTGGGTGTTGCCGGAGCCGTCGGTCACGGTCTTGATGTCGCCGCTGAGGTCGACCTCGGTCACGTCGTCGGTGACCAGCTCGGCGCCGAACCGGGCCGCCTGGGCCTTCATGGCGAACATGAGGTCGGGGCCCATGATGCCGTTCTCGAAGCCGGGGAAGTTCTCGACGTCGGTGGTGTTCATCAGGGCGCCGCCCGCGGTGACCGAGCCCTCGAAGACGAGCGGCTGGAGGTTGGCGCGCGCGGCGTAGACCGCTGCGGTGTACCCGGCCGGTCCCGACCCGATGATGATGACGTTGCGCACGTCGCTGCTGATGTTGCCGTCCGTGGCGTGGCTCACTGGCGGTCCTTCGCGCTGTCGGGGGTCACAAGATCTAGCCGGTGCAACCGATCGTAGGCCCCAGATGTTCCTCGGGCGCAGAGGCGGGGCGCAGAGGCGGGGCGTGCGGTCGGGCGTGCGGTGGGCCGCCCCACCTCCCACGACTGGCGACGTCGTCTGTGGCGTTTCGCCCGCTTCCGAGGCCGCGAAACGCCACACAGGAGGTCGTCAGTGCCCGGGGTCGGATCGGGCGGGGTCGGATCGGGCGGGGTCGGAGCGGGCGGCGGTCTCTTCGGCCGAGGACCACGGGACGGTGACGCCGATACTCAGGTAGCCGTGCCGACCGGCCACGTCCCCGGCGTCGGTGCGCTCCAGCCCGTGCCGGTGCCAGCGGTCGAAGACCTCGTCGAGCTCGCGGCCGAGCTGCTGTTTCTCCTCGAGCGTCAGGCGCAGCGGGATGTCGAAGTTCGCCACGTCGGTGCCCTCCGGCGCCTCCTCTGTCTGTGACGCCAGGCCGAAGAACCGGCGCAGCACCGCCTCGTAGCGCTGCTGGGCCATGCGCAGCGACTGGTCCACGACGGCCCGACCGGCCGGCGTGCTGCCGAGCTCCTTCGGGTTGTACGAGTAGCCGTGCTCGCTGGCCGGCTTCCACCAGCGGTCCCGACGGTCCCGGGCGCGCTCTGGAGCCTCGACGATGAAGCCGTAGCGGGCCAGCTGGCGCAGGTGGAAGCTCAGGCTGTTCGCCGGCTGGTCGAGCGCCTCGGCCAGGTCGGCCGCCCGTGCCGCTCCCCGTGCGTGCAGCTCGTTGAGCAGCGCGAACCGGATCGGGTGCGCGAGCGCCTTGAGCGCCTCGGTGGACGTGATCCGCTGCGGCTCCTCGCCACCGGCACCACGCTCGTCGGTGCCGGTGCGCTCCTGCCGTGGCTCCGTCATACCGGCCAGCCTAACCACACCAGCAACGACACGTGCGCAACACAACATGCGCAATAGGTATTGCGCAAAGTTGGGTGCGCGTGTCAGGCTGTGCCGCCATGGAGACCACGACGAGCGGTATGCCGAGCTCCTCCCTGTCCGTCGACACGCCCCACCCGGCGCCCCACCCAGCACCGGAACCGGCACGGTCGCTGTGGCGGAACGGGGACTACCTGCGCCTGATGTCCGGCCAGACGCTGAGCGCCATCGGCTCGGCGATGAGTGGGTTCGCGTTCCTGCTGCTGGGCTACGCGCTCACCGGGTCGACGGCGCTGGCCGGCGGCGTCGCGGCGGCGTCGATGGCCGGGTCGGTGGTGTGCGCGCTGCCGGCGGGGGCGCTCGTGGACCGGTGGCCGCGCAAGCGGGTGATGGTGTGCTGCACGTCGGGTGGGGCCGTCCTCTACGGCTCGGTCGTCCTGGCCCACGAGCTCGGACACCTCACCGCGGCGCACCTGGTCGTCGTGGCCGCCCTGTCCGCGGGGCTCGCCGCCTTCTTCGGGCCGGCGGAGGTCGCCTCGCTCAGGCAGATCGTGCCCGCGGCGGACCTGCCCACCGCGATGTCGGTCAACCAGGGCCGGCAGGGGCTCGCCAGCCTGATCGGTGCGCCGGTCGCGGGGGCGCTGTTCGCGCTGGGACGGGTGATCCCGATCGTCGCGGACGCGGCGTCATACCTCGTCTGTGCCTGGTGCGTCGGCACGATGAAGGCGCCGCTGGCCGCCCCCGAGCGCGCGGGGGAGCGGGAGCCGGTCGTCGCCGCGATCCGCGCCGGGCTGCGGTGGGTGTGGGACCGGCGGGACCTGCGGATGGTCGCGGTGCTGTCGACGGTGGTGAACTTCGCGGCGAACGGGTTCCTCACCGGTCTGGTGCTGGTGTTGCAGCGCCGGGGTGAGCAGCCGGCGGTCATCGGGCTGCTCGAGACGGGTCTGGCCGCCGGGCTGCTGGTCGGGGCCGTGCTCGCGCCGGGGCTGCTGCGGCGGTTCCGGACCGGGATGCTCGTCATCGCCGGGTTCTGGGTGGTGGCGCTGGCGCTGTCCGGGATGGCGTTCGCGTCCTCGATCGTGGTCTACATCGCGGGCCTCGCGGTGGTCGCCCTGCTGCTGCCGGCGCTCAACTCCGGGCTGATGAGCTACGAGGCGCTGGTCACGCCCGACGCGATGCAGGGGCGGGTCACGACCGCGGTGACGTTCCTCGCGATGGGCCTGGCGCCGCTCGCGCCCGTGCTCTCCGGCGTGCTGCTGGAGCGGTGGTCGGCCACGCCGACGCTGCTGGTCTTCGGCGGGTTGCTCCTGGTGGCCGCGGCCCTCGCCGGCGGGAGTGGGGCGCTGCGCTCGATTCCGCGTCTGGCCGACGTGCCGCCGGCGGCGTGATCGCCGGGGCCACCCGGCCGCGCGCCCCCGACCAGCCGACTGACGACCTCGTCTGTGGCGTTTCGCCCCGATCGCGGGCCGCGAAACGCCACACACGAGGTTGTCGGTGCGGGGTTGGCGGCCCGGGGCAGGTCGTCGGTGCGGGGTTGCCGGCCCGGGGGCAGGTCGTCGGTGCGGGGATGGCGGCCCGGGTCAGGGCAGCGTGACGGGGCCGTGCAGCACGTGCGGATCGGTGGCGGAGCAGTCGCGCCCGACCGCCCAGGCGCGCTCCGAACCGGCCGAGCCACTCGACGCGCCGGCCGTGCTCGACGGGCCGGCCCCACCGGAGCCCCCCGAGGCGCCCGGCCCGCTCGCGCCACCGGACCCGGCAGCCGAGGGGACGACGAGCACGACGGCGGGCTTCCCGGCATACCGGGCCAGGTCGGCGACGGCCGGGTGCGCCGTACTCGGGTGCACGCCCAGCCCGTCGAGGCACTCGGCCAGGCCGGCGGGCGTCCCGATCCGGCCGGCGCTCCCGGTGTCGGCGTGCGGCGCGAGGTGCGAGGCGCCCGGCTTCGTGGCGGCGGCCGCCAGCGCCGCGGCCTGGGTCGCGAACGTGGCGGCCCGGTAGTCCCGACCGCTCTGCTGGATGCTGACCACCGAGAGCTGCTGCTCCGGGCCGAGGCCCTGTGCGTGCGACCGGGCCTGCCC
>NZ_DASSTI010000112.1:0-6340 GCF_035708005.1 Segeticoccus sp.
CGCCGGTGGACAAGAGCTCGGTGATGGACGAGGTCCGCAACCCGCTGTGCACCGAGCCGTCGAAGTCGTCGATGTGCTTCAAGGACAACCGCGCCACGCTGCACCTGCACGGCGGCATCACGCCGTGGATCAGTGACGGCACCCCGCACCAGTGGATCACGCCGGCCAACGAGAACACCCCGTGGCCGCAAGGCGTGGCGGTGCAGAACGTCCCGGACATGAAGGACGCCAACGGTGCCACCAGGTGCGCGCCGAAGGACGACGGCTGCGAGACGTTCTTCTACACCAACCAGCAGAGCGCGCGACTGATGTTCTACCACGACCACTCGTGGGGCATCACCCGGCTGAACGTGTATGCCGGCGAGGCGGCCGGCTACACGATCACCGACGACGCCGAGAAGCGGCTCGTCCGGGACGGCGTCATTCCCGGCACCGACTCCACCCTGCCACTCATCGTCCAGGACAAGACCTTCGTGCCCGGTGACGAGCAGCTGTACGACCAGAAGGACGCCAACGGCGACACCACGTCATACGGGCAGGACCCGACGTGGGACGCCACGCGGTGGGGCGGCAAGGGCAGCCTGTGGTACCACCACGTCTACATGCCCGCGCAGAACCCCGGCGACCCGACCGGCCTGAGCCCCTACGGGCGTTGGATGTACGGCCCGTGGTTCTGGCCGCCGGCGTCGGACACGAAGTACGGGCCGATTCCGAACCCGTACTACGACGCCAGCTGCAAGCTGGACCAGCCGTCCACCTGGCAGTACCAGATGGAGCCGTTCTGCGAGCCGGAGAAGATCCCCGGCACGCCGAACATCTCCGCAGGCATGGAGCAGTTCAACGACACCCCGGTGGTCAACGGTGTCGCCTACCCCACGGTGACGCTGCAACCGAAGACCTACCGGCTGCGGATGCTCAACGCGGCGAACGACCGGTTCTTCAACTTCCAGTGGTACGTCGCCGATCCGAAGCAGGGCAACGGCAAGACCGAGGTGGCGTTGAAGCCGTCCGAGCTCGAGGCGGCCCAGACCGACCCGGTGGTCGCACCGACCCCGGTCGACAGCAACAACAACGCTGCCGGGCCGGACTGGGTGCAGATCGCCAGCGAGGGCGGGTTCCTGCCGTCACCGGCGGTGATCGATGGCCAGCAGCCGACGACCTACATCACCGACCCGACGAGGTTCGACGTCGGCAACGTCGACAAGCACTCGCTGTTGCTGGCGCCGGCCGAGCGGGCGGACGCGATCGTGGACTTCTCGAAGTTCGCGGGCAAGACGCTGATCCTCTACAACGACGCACCCGCGGCCTTCCCGGCCCGCGTCCCGCAGTACGACTACTACACCGGCGGCCCGGACCTGAGCCCGAGCGGCGCGCCGACCACGATGCCCGGCTACGGCCCGAACACCCGGACCTTCATGCAGGTCACCATCGCCGACACCACCCCGGCGCCTGCCTATGACCTCACCAAGCTCCGGAACGCGTTCAAGCACAACGTGAACGGCACCGGCGTCTTCGAGTCGAGCCAGCACCCGGTGATCGTCGGGCAGGTCGGCTACAACACGGCATACGGCTCGACGTTCGCGGCGAGCAGCAACTGCAACGTGCCGGGCAGCACGGTGGGCAAGTGTGACGGCCTGGCGCGGGTGGACGACAGCACGACGTTCGGGTTCAACACGCTGCGCAACCAGGGCCAGAAGCTGAGTCTCCACGTGGAGCCCAAGGCGATCCACGATGAGATGAATGCCTCCACGTTCGACGAGTTCGGCCGGATGACAGCCAACCTCGGTGTGGAAGCCCAGCCGCCGACCCCTGGACTGCAGAACGTGACGCTCTACCCGTACGTGAACCCGGCGACCGAGCTGATCGACGGCACCAAGCTGCCCAAGCAGCACGTCACCTACGACGCCACGACCGGTGAACCGGCCGACGACGTCAAGGTCACCCCGATCGCCGACAACACGGACGGGACGCAGATCTGGCGGTTCACCCACAACGGCGTGGACACGCACCCGATCCACTTCCACCTGTATGACGTGCAGGTCATCAACCGGGTCACGTGGGACAACATCATCATCCCGCCGGACCCGAACGAGCTGGGCTGGAAGGACACCGTGCGGATGTCGCCGCTGGAGGACACGATCGTCGCGCTGCGGCCGATCATCCCCGAGGTGCCGTTCGAGGTGCCCAACTCCATCCGGGCGCTCAACCCGATGATGCCGCTCGGGGACACCACCGGGTTCAACAACATCGATCCGCAAGGCAACCCGACGACACCGATCGCCAACACGCTGGCCAACTTCGGCTGGGAGTACGTCATCCACTGCCACATCCTCAGCCACGAGGAGATGGACATGATGCGTCCGGAGTCGGTGGCCCTGCCGCCGATCCGTCCCGACGGGCTGGCCGCCACGGTGGGAACCGGGAAGAACGCACGGATCACGTTGTCCTGGAACGACAACTCGATCACGGAGACCGCCTTCGAGGTCGAGCGCAGCTCCGACGGGAAGACGTGGTCGCTGGTCGGCACGGTCACCTCGCCGCTGGACAAGCCGAACGTCCACGAGAAGCGCACCTTCACGGACCCGACGGCCAGCGTGACCACGCCGTACCTCTACCGGGTCACCGCGCTGAACACGGTCGGCTTCGGCGGGGCGTTCCCCTCCATGACGGCCCGCTCACAGAGCAGCGAGCCGGTGGGCGTCAACAAGCCCGCGGCCCCCACGGCCCTGACCGCGACGCTCCAGTCGGGTCCGCAGGTCCGGCTCGCGTGGACCGACAACGCCACCAACGAGTCCGGCTACCAGGTCGAGCGGGCGACCGGCGACGGCGCCTACTCGGTGCTGGCCACGCTGCCGGCGGGCAAGACCACGGGGAGCATGACCTACACCGACAAGGCCGTGACCACGGGCACGACCTACTCCTACCGGGTCAGCGCCGTCAACGCCGCGGGTGCCGCCACGGCCGGTCCGGCGACGATCTCGGTGGACGCCCCCGCCGCCCCGAGCATCGCCTCGGCGACGGCGGTCCGCAACGGCAACAACGAGAAGATCACGGTGACGTGGGGTGACCTGCCGAACGAGACGGGCTACACCGTCCAATGGAGCACCTCACCCACCTTCGCCTCGGGCGTGAGCTCGGCGACGGTGCCGGCCAACACCACGACGTACACCACCGGCGGCGTCTCGCGGGTGACCTGGTACGTCCGGGTGGCCGCCAGCAACGTCCTCGGCTCCTCGCCCTGGTCGCAGGCCAGCACGGTGGCTCCCGCGCCCTGATCCCGGGCGGAAACGACACCGTGCTGGACGGGGGGCTCGCCTCAGGGCGGGCCCCCATCCTTGTCCCGGTGGCCGGTGCCGGCCGGCAGTCCCGGAACCGGCCGTTGTCGCGTAGCGTCGGACCCGCGCCCACCGAACCGAGGAGGCCCCAGCCGATGAGCTCAATGACGGTCACCGACGACGAGCGCCGCCACCTGCAGCGGTGTGTCGAGCTCGCCGAGGAGGCGCTCGCGGCCGGGGACGAGCCGTTCGGGTCGGTCCTCGTCGCCGCCGACGGCACCGGGCTCGCCGAGGACCGCAACCGCGTCGTCGCGACCGGCGACCGCACCCGGCACCCGGAGTTCGCCCTGGCGCGGTGGGCGGCCGAGCACCTCTCACCCGACGCCCGTTCCGGCGCCACCGTCTACACCTCCGGCGAGCACTGCCCCATGTGCGCGGCAGCCCACGCCTGGGTCGGTCTGCACCGGATCGTGTATGCCGTGAGCTCGGCCCAGCTGACCGCGTGGCTGTCCTCGTGGGGTGTCCCGGAGGGACCGGTGGCGGCGCTTCCGGTGCAGCAGGTCGCCCCCGGGGTGGCGGTGGTCGGTCCGGTCGAGGAGTTCACGGACGCGATGCAGGCGCTGCACCGGCGCTACCACAGGAAGTGATCACGATGCTGGAACGCGCGGGCGAGACCGCCTTCGACCACGACATGCACCACGGTGCGCTGCCCATGCGGGTGCAGTGGTACTTCCTGGACCGGTCCCGGCTGCCGGTCGCGGTCCAGCTGTGGGAGCTGCCGCCCGGCGGCTCCGAGGGGATGCACGCGCACCCCGACGACGAGCCGCTCGAGGAGCTCTACCTCGTCATCGAGGGGTCGGCGCGGATGCGGGTGGACGAGGAAGAGCACGACCTCGGTCCGGGTGACGCCGTCCTGGCGCCGGTCGGTGCCGAGCACGACCTGCGCAACACCGGCTCCAGGCCGCTGAAGGTCCTGGTCGTGTGGGGCCGCCCGTCGGCCGAGCCGGTGGACTGGTCTCCGTTCGGCACCGCGCGCGGCTCACGGGCGGCCCGGGCCGCGGCCGAGGGCGGAGCACCCACCGCGACGAGCGAGCACGGCCGGCCCGGCCACGGTGGGGCGGTGCTGGACCTGCGCGCCTTCCGGGTGGCCCGCCACGGCGACTCGGTCGACGACCTGCTCACGGTGGTGACCGGCGCCGACCTCGGCTCGGCCCTCCAGCAGGTGGGGGACGGCCTCCTGGCTCGCTACCTGGGTGCGTCCCCGGGTGACCGGGAGCGGCTCCGGCCGGCCGTGCTTGCCGTCGCCGCACAGTTGGACGGCCGTGACTGGGAGGGCGATGACCTGCTGGCCGAGGACCTGCGGGCCGCCGCGGACGGCACCGAGCCGCCCGGGCGGATGGTCCCGGTCGACCTCGACGAGCTGACCTCGGCTCCCCACGGCGGCGAGCTCGGCGACGACGGGTGCTACCTCAACGTGGTCACCGGCGACGTGGTCCCGTCCTTCCTCACCGACCCGATGGAGGTGGGAGAGGATCAGGCGGTCGACGTCGAAGGGGACGACAGCTGGCTGTGGCTGGGCGACCTCGGCGACACCGAGTGGCGCGACATGGAGGCGTTCAGCCTGCAGCTGCCCGACGAGCGGCACCGCGCCCGGCTGCTGGACGCGATCGAGGGCAAGGGCGCCTTCTCCCGCTTCCGCCGCATCATCGGTGACCTGGACCTGGTCCCACAGTGGCTGAGCTACCGCGACGACCGGCGCTGGGGCCGGGCCCGCGAGGCGCTGGCCGTGCACGGCATACATCCGTGGGGGAGTGTGCGGTTCCCTCCGGGTCAGGACCTGCGCAGCACCTGAGGCGCGCCGCCTCCCGCCTCGATGGGAGGTGCGCCGCGCTCGGCTACCGCGCGGGCACCGGGTGGCTCGGGTGGCTCGGATGGCTCGGGCGGCGGGCGGCGCTGGTGGGTGGTGCGTCCACCACGAACGCGTCGGGGTCCTCCTGCAGTCGTTGCCGCTGGCGGAGCTGCCACACCGCGATCGCCTCCTCGGCGAGCTCCTGCTGGGCGTCGAACGCCTGCTGGTGTGCGCTCACCTCCACACTCATCTGCCCGGCGGCCACCCGCCGCTGCGTGTCCAAGGCGGCCTGCACATCGATCTGCTGCCGCTCGCGGGTCGCCCGGAAGGCGCTGACCGCGGCGTCGTAGCTGGCTTCGTCCTCGAGGGTGCCGAGCAGCTCGTAGAGCGTCGGCTTGGCGAGGTTCAGCATCAGCTTGAACAGGACGGGCAGGCACTCGATCGAGGTGAGGAACAGGAAGAGGGCCAGGTGCGCGGCGAGCATCACCCGGTCGCCGCTGCTGATCCGCTCGAGGGCCTCCAGGCGGGCCAGCAGGCCGTCTCCGTTGCGGACGGCCGTGGCTTGTGCCGCGAGCTCGCGATCCCGCTCGGCCTGTGCCGTGATGACCTGCGCGCGCAGGGACGCGACCTGCTGCCGGGTCGCCCGGTGCTGCTCGGCCTGCTGGGTGCCGAGCTCGCGGCGGACCTGCGCCGTCTTGGCCGTCAGTGCGGCCTGGGTCTGTTGCCGCTGCCGCCGGAGCCGGTCCCGCAGGTCCACCTTCTCGTGGAAGGCCGGCCCGGCGCCGACCACGCCGCTGCCGCAGGTGCCCTCCTTCTCGCACACCACGGCCTGCTCGGCGACGCTGAGTTGCCCGTCGAGGTCGGCGAGCCGCGTGCGGAGGTCGGCGACCTCGGGGTTGCCGTAGACCGCGTCCTCGGCCACCGGTGTGGTGAGCTCGTGCTGCAACCGGTTCAGCTCCGCCCGTTGCTGGGGGAGGCCCCGGAACCGGGGGTCGGAGGCGAGCTGCTGGGTGAACGCCGCCTGCTGCTCCGCCTGCATGACCTTCAGCTCGTTGTTGATCTCGCCACCGAACACCTGGAGGGTCAGCGGCGTGGACAGCACGGCGCCGATGACCAGCGCCAGCAGGAACCGGGGGATCGCCAGCTGGATGTTGCCCCAGATCGTCCGCTGGCGCGTCGTCGCGGCGATGAGCCAGCGGTCGAAGTTGGCGAGGGC
>NZ_DASSTI010000113.1:0-7175 GCF_035708005.1 Segeticoccus sp.
CCGAAGATCGTGATCGGCGACGGGATGCTGCAGGCCCTCGACGCCGTCGGCCTCGGCGACATGGGGCCGCGGGCCGTCCTCGCCCACGAGTTCTCCCACCAGGTGCAGTTCGACGACGGAATCTTCGACGGCACGCATCCGCCAACGCCGGAGGCGACTCGGCACAACGAGCTCATGGCCGACGCCTTCGGCACCTTCTTCCTCACCCACAAGCGCGGCGAGGCCCTCAACGCCAAGCGGCTGCTGACCACCGAGGCCAGCTTCTACACCCTCGGGGACTGCGCAACGGACAGTGACAACCACCACGGCACCCCGACACAGCGACTGAGCGCCTCGACGTGGGGTGCGCAGGTCGCGGCCTCCCAGCAGAAGCAGGGGCAGATCATGCCCTCGCTGGCGGTGGACGGCCTCTTCGAGCGGCAACTGCCGGAGCTGCTGGCGACGCCGGCGCGCTGAGCCGCGCGTGGCCGGCATACGGCCGCTGCCGAGACTCCGCGCTGTGCGGTGACTGAACTCACAAGGATGTTGGAGCTGAGCAGCTGAGCCCGCGGCCTCCGGCGGGTGCTGGCTCCCTGCCGCCCCTTCACGATTAGAGGCGACGCCCCATCAACGACTAACGTTGAAGGGTTGCTTGTCCTCTGTCGAAGGGAGTCCGCCCTCGTGGGCCTTGCTCTGGCCACCTCTGAACCGCCGCGCGACTGGGATGTCGAGGACATCACCGTCACCGAACCGAACGTCATCCGTCGTGCCATCGGCGCTGCCGCCATCGGCAACGTGACCGAGTGGTACGACTTCGGCGTCTACGCCTACTTCGCGCCCACCATCGAGAAGGTCTTCTTCTCGGGGATGGGGCACACGACGGGCATCATCGCCACGATGGGCCTGTTTGCCGTGTCCTTCCTGGTGCGCCCCATCGGCGGCATGTTCTTCGGGCCACTGGCCGACCGCATCGGTCGCAACAAGGTCCTCGCCACCACGATGATCCTGATGGCGTTGGGCACGTTCTGCATCGGCATCATCCCGAGCTCGAACTCGATCGGGATCGTGGCTCCGCTGCTCCTGCTCGCCGCGCGGCTGGTGCAGGGCTTCTCCACCGGCGGTGAGTACGGCAACGCGATGACCTTCATCGCCGAGTACGCGCCGGACCGGCGACGGGGCTTCTTCGGCAGCTGGCTGGAGTTCGGCACCTTCACCGGCTACCTGATGGGCGCGATCGCGGTGACGATCGCCGATGCGACCCTGTCGCAGAGCGCGTTGTTGTCGTGGGGCTGGCGGATCCCGTTCTTCGTCGCGTTGCCGCTCGGCATCGTCGGGGTCTACCTGCGGACGAAGCTCGCGGACACCCCTGCCTACCTGGAGCTGGAGAAGCAGGCCGAGCAGCAGGAGCAGCACGCGGACACCAAGGGCGAGTTCAAGCGCATCTTCCGGTTGTGGCCCTACATGCTCGTCTGCATGGCGCTCGTGGCGGCGTGGAACGTGCCCAACTACATGCTCACGTCCTACATGCCGACCTACCTGACCAGCGCGCTGCCGCACCTGCAGAAGAACGGGGCGGGCACCTCGGCGCACACCTCCGAGATCCTGCAGATCATCGTCATGGCGATCCTGCTGGTGCTCATCCCGGTGCTCGGCTGGCTCTCCGACAAGGTCGGCCGCAAGCCGATCGTGTGGGTCGGCTCGATCGGGTTCATCCTGCTGGCCTTTCCCTCCATCCTCCTGATCCGCTCGCACGGCACGTTCGCGATCTTCGGCGGGCTGCTGATCATGGGGGTGCTGCTCATCTGCTTCAGCAGCACCATGCCCTCGACCCTGCCGTCGCTGTTCCCGACCAGCGTCCGATCCGGCGGCCTGTCGATCGCCTTCAACGTCTCGATCTCGGCGCTGGCGGGCACCACCTCGGTCGTCATGACCACGCTGGTGAACCTCACGCACGACCTCAACTGGCCGGCGTACTACCTCATCGCCTTCGGCATCGTCGGCGCGGTCGGCATCTTCTTCACCCAGGAGCCGAACCGCCGGCACATGTGGGGCTCAGCCCCGGCCGCGCAGTCGCGCGAGGAGGCCGAGGAGATCGTCGAGGAGCTGGCCGCGGCCTGACGCCGACATGCCACCGGTGCCGATGGTGCGTATCCGTCGGCCGCAGGGGTAGGTGCGCCGTCGGCTAGCAGTGCGACGTCAAGGAGGCGCCATGCCGACCTGGGGCTGGATCATCATCGGTATCGTCATCGCGCTCATCGTCCTGGGACTGATCGGGTGGCTGTTGCGCCGACGCCGCGCCACGGCACAGCGGGCCGAGTCGCAGCGCCTGCGCCAGAGCGCTCAGGAACAGTCCGGGACCGTGCGTCGGCGTGATGCCGAGGCGGCCGAGACGCAGGCCGCCGCGCGCAGGGCGCGGGCCGAGGCGGACGAGCACCGCGCCCGCGCCGAGCAGCTGGAGGCCGACGCGGCCGACCGGCAGGACCACGCCCGGGCGACACGGGCCGAACGCGATGCGCAGCTGCGCCGCGCCGACGAGCTGGACCCGGACACCGCGGCAGGTGGTCAGCCCGCGCGTGGTCGGCCCGCAGGCGAGGGCGGCACGCAGGGCGCGCCGGCTGCGGGCGCCGCGCCGACCGGCAAGCCGAGCAACCGCCTCGACGATGGCGGGCTCCGCCGCAACCCGCTCGCCGATGAGCGGCTCCGTGACCGGCCCGGCGACGGGGACCGGCCCGCCGACGGGGACCGGCCCGTGCAGTAGCGGCCCTGTCGGTCAGCGGCGGCGAGCCGCCTCAGCCCAGGTGGTGCAGCCGCGTGAGGGGCAGCCGCTCCGCGTGGTGCAGCGGCACCTCCTGGCCGTCGACCCGCACGGCGGCCGGCTCGCCGGGGACCTCGACGTGCGGCGTCGCCGTGTTGCGCAGCATGTCCGCACAGCCCAGGCCGCGGCTGTGCCGGGTGGCCTCGTAGCGGTGGCCCTCCGGTAGCCGGCCGCGGGCGGCGGGGTCGTCCAGGCAGGCGCCGGCCACGAAGATCCGGGACAACGAGGCCGGCGCACGGCCGTGGCCGCCGAAGAACGGCAGCATCCGGCGCGGCTGCGCCAGTCGCGTCGACCCGGAGCCCGAGCCGGTGTTCCCCCAGGCCACGAAGCCGCTCTTGACGACCATCTCCGGCTGGGCACCGAACCAGGCGGGGTGCCACAGGTTGATGTCCGCCAGCCGGCCGGGCTGCAGACTGCCCACGTGGTGGGCGATCCCGTGCGCGACCGCCGGGTTGTGGGTGAGCTTGGCGAGGTAGCGCAGCACGCGCTCGTTGTTGCGCACCTCCGGACCGGTCTCGCCGCGCAGGTGCGCCTGCACGTGCGCGAGCTGCCACGCCCGCCGGTTGCTCTCGGCGATGCGCCCCATGCCCAGCGCGTCGGAGTTGATGATGCTGATGGCGCCCTCGTCGTGGAGCCGGTTCTCGGCGGCGATGGCGTGCTCCCTGATCCGGCTGAGCGCGATGGCGGTGTCGCTGCCGAGCTCGGCGTGACCGCGGTGCACGGTCATCGTCATCGGCGCCAGTTCGGCGACCGTCGCGGGCGTGAGCGGCAGCGTCGGCGTCGTCGATGAGGTCAGCACGTGCGGCTGCTCGACGATCTGCAGCAGGTCGGGGTGACCGCCGCCGCCCTCCACGTGGTAGGCGTGCACCGTCCGACCGCCCACCGCCTCCAGCGTGTCGGCGAGGTAGCCGGACTCGTTCAGGGTGTCGGTGTGCAGCGCCACCGGAAGGTCCACCTGCTCGGCCACGCCCAGGCACGTGTCGACGATCCGCGGGCTGGCGCCCCAGTCCTCATGGATCTTGAATCCACCGGAACCGGCAAGCACAGCCTCCTCCAGCAGCGCTGCGGCCGTGGTGGACCCACGCGCCAGGAACGCTGCGTTGATGGGTATGCCGGCCCAGCCCTCGATCAGCCGGTGCAGGTTGTGTGCCGGGTTGGCCCCGACGTCCCACACGCCACCGATGCCCATGCCGACGATGGTCGTCACGCCGGCCGAGAGGGCCGCGGCCGCTAGCTCGGCGTTGGACAGGTGCACGTGGGAGTCGACGATGCCGGGCGTGGCGATGAGGCCTTCGGCGGTGATCATCGCGGTGTGCGAGTCCACCTCGAGTTCGATGCCGTCCTGCAGGTCCGGGTTGCCGGCGCGGCCGACCCCGACGATGCGGCCCTCCTTGATGCCGATGTTGCTCTTGCGCACCCCCAGCACCGGGTCGATCACCAGGGCTCCGAGGATGACCATGTCGAGCTTGCTCTCCCGACCCGCCACGGCGCTGACCAGGGCACCGTGTTTCGCGGTCTTCCCGCACCCGCCGATCAGCTCCTCGCCCGCTTCGGTGTCGTCCCCGTCCACCTCGACCCACAGGTCGGTGTCCGCCAGACGGACACGGTCACCGGTACTGGGACCGTAGAGCCCGGCATACATCCGGCTGTCCAAGGTGCTCATGCGTGGCCCTGCCTGATCTCGACGGCGTCCGCAGTTCGGGTCTCTCCGGCGGGCACCTCGAGCGCGGCTCCCGCCGGCAGGTCCAGCCGGAATCGGCCGGCGTCGACCAGGTCGACGCGCAGCGCGTGGTTGAGCTGGTCGAGCGGTACGTGCGAGGAGACCCAGATCGACCGGTGCCCGGTGTTGTGCAGCGTCACCGGTTCTCGACGCCGGCCCGGTGCCAGGGGTCGGGAATCGCCGCGCACGCGCACCGCGCCCGGGCCGTCGGGCTCGGCGGCGCCGAAGGGTCGATCGATGTGCACCAGCGTGCTGCCGTGGGGGAAGAGCGCCTCCACCTCGATGACCGGGACTGCCGCCGGGACACCGTCGTGCAGAGCGCCCGCAGGGACCACCTGTCGTGCACGCTCGATGGCCTCGTCGAGTGGGACGCCGTCCCAAGCCATTTCGCACACCTCGTCGCACACGAGCGCGACGGCGTCCGGCGCGCCGAGCCGGGCGCCACGCGCGAGCCGCCGTCGGGCGAGGTCCGCAGCACTGCTCAGCAGCAGTCGTTCCTGTTCACGAGGTGTCAGGTGCACCGGATCATGGTGGACCGTCCCTGCTTGTTCGCGCTAGGGTCCGGACGCATTCGACGGAAGGTCCTTGCATGAGTCGTCAGCAGCCATCCCTTGCCGAACCGACAGTCACGTCGGAGAGCCAGGTCCGCAAGGTCGCCGGTGCCTGCTTCATCGGCACCACCCTGGAGTGGTACGACTACTTCCTCTACGGCACGGCCGCGGCGCTGATCTTCAACAAGCAGTTCTTCCCCACGTTCGACCCCGTCGTCGGGACGCTGTTGTCGTTCCTGACCTTTGCCGTGGGATTCATCGCCCGGCCCGTCGGCGCTGTGTTCTTCGGGCACCTCGGCGACCGGCGCGGCCGCAAGATTGCGCTCATCATCACCGTGACGTTGATGGGCCTGTCCACCGGGCTCATCGGCCTGCTCCCGACCTACGACACGATCGGGGTTGCGGCTCCGGTCATCCTGACGATTCTCCGTTTCGCGCAAGGCTTTTCCGTCGGCGGTGAGTGGGCAGGCGCCATGCTCATGGCGATCGAGCACGCTCCACCGGAACGTCGCGGGTGGTATGCCGCGGTGCCGCAGTTCGGGTCACCGTTCGGAACGCTGTTGTCCAGCGGGCTGTTCGCACTGGTCGGTCTCCTGCCGCACAGTGCCTTCGCGAGCTGGGGCTGGCGGATCCCCTTCCTGTTCGCCTTCGTGCTGCTCCTGGTCGGGCTGTACCTGCGTGCGCGCATCGAGGAGTCGCCGCTGTTCGTCAAGGCGCTGGAGGAGGAGCGGACCCTGCGGCTGCCCCTCGCGCAGGTCCTCGCGCAGGGCTGGGGCCGGGTCATCGCCGGCGTCTTCGCGCCGCTCATCTGCGTCGGCGGCTTCTACCTGCTGACGACGTTCATGATCAACTACACGGTCAACGACCTGAAGCTGCCCACGTCGCTGGCGCTGACCGCCACACTCATCGCTGCCGCCTTCGAGGTCCTCGTGCTCTACGTGTTCGGGCGGCTCACCGACCGGCTCGGGGCGGCCAGGGTCTGCATCATCGGCGGGATCGTGTCCGCGCTACTCGCCTTCCCCGTCTTCTGGATGGTCGACACCAAGAACGCGGCGCTGGTCATCGTCGGAATCACGATCGGCATCGGAGCGCTCTCGATCCCCTATGCGCCCATCGGGATGCTGGTCTCACAGATGTTCTCCGACGAGACGCGCTACAGCGGGGTGTCGCTCTCCTACAACCTCTCCGGCGTGGTGAGCGGCTTCGTCCCGGCGATCGCGGTGGGGATGTTCTCCCTGTCGCACGGACTCTCCTGGGGGCCGGCGCTGCTGCTCGTGCTCATCGCCCTGGCGAGCATTGCCGGCACGCTGGGGGCCCGCCAGCTGATCGCCCGGCGCCGTTACGTCTGACCGGTTCGCGCCTCAGTGCGGGCGCCAGGCATCGTCGTCGTGCGTGCGTGCCTCGACCGACGGAGGGAGCTCGCCCACGGCCAAGGCTGCGAGGGTGACCTCCTCGAACACCTCACGCAGGCTGCTGCGGGCGGCGATCCAGACCGGTTGCAGCACCTGCGCAGCGCCGTTGTACTCCACCGACTCCGGCCGGATGCCGTAGACGCTCACCAACGGACCGTCGACGGCCCGGACGACGTCCGCAACGGTGATCTCCTCGGCATCGCGCCCCAGGCGCCAGCCGCCCGCCTTTCCCCGCTGGCTCATGACGATGCCGGCGCGACGCAGGTCGGCGAGGATGGCCTGGAGGAAGCCGTGCGGAATGTCCTGCGCCTTGCCGATCGCCTCGGCGGACAGGGGGCCGTCCTCCACGTGCTGCGCGATCTCGATCAACGCCCGCAAGGCATAGTCGGACTTCGCAGACACACGCATGAGGCCGATTCTGGCAGAGCCCTCGCCGAAGTCGGACCACGGCAAGGTGGGTGCCGCTCCGCCGCGGGCGAAGGGAGCCGGGTTGCGGAGGCGAGCACCCGGCATACCGTGAGCGGGGGTCGATTTCGGAATGGGAGCCGACGGCGGCCCACCCAGGCAGGTCCGACAACAGATGAGGAGCACGGCATGCCGGCGGTGAACGAGGTGCTGGTCGACGGGTTCAACCGCGTGCAGGAGAGCGTGCGCGCGGCGGTCGAGGGGCTGACGACCGAACAGCTGGCGCAGCGGGT
>NZ_DASSTI010000114.1:0-26032 GCF_035708005.1 Segeticoccus sp.
CAGGGCGTCCTTGGTGCGGTCCACCAGCGAGGCGAACGGCCCGACCGCCCACTGCATGCCCGGCTTGCCGGCCGAGGAGGGGTGCGGGTGGGTGGGAGCGACCTTCTCGGCGGTGCGCAAGCGCTGCCCGAGCTTGAGGCGCTCGGTGCCGGTGACCTCGGCGAGGATCTTGGGGAACTCCTCGTTCTCCTCGCTCTCCGCGTGGTCGGCCACGGACTTCTTGAAGGTCGCGAGCTCCTGGTCGAACTCGGTCGAGCCGGTGTCCATCTTCTCGAGCTTCTGGAGGACCTCGTTGGCCTCCTGCTCCTCCTTGTTGCGCGCCTCGGCGACGTCCTTGCCGGCGGCGTCCTTGCTGACCGGCCGCAGGACCATCTCCTCACCGGTTTCGTGCACCGCCAGCAGGGCACGCAGCTCGTCGAACGCCTGCTGCTTGTGCTCGCCGCTCTCGTTCTGCACGCAGTGGAAGAGGTCGTGGATGCGGGCGTGCTGCTCGAGCAGCACCCGGATCACGTCACCCTCCGGCAGCTTGCTCGCCTTCGCGCGGTCCTCGACGGCCTCGGGGGTCGTCCCCGCCTTGGTCTGCTCGCCCGGCCCCGTCTGCAGGTTGCTGAACTCGTTCTGTGCCATGGACAACATCTCCTCGAAGGACTTCTGTCCCCGCTGGCCCAGCGGGGACCCGGTTTGTCCCACCATCTCCGGGACGTAGCGCAGCGCCCGGTCGATCGCGCCGAGCGCCGCGGCGTCCGCTGCCTTGGAGACCGCGGGTAGTTCGTCGTGCTCCTCGGCCTCGGCGTGGTGCACCACGGCCTCGGTGAGCTTGGCGAAGGTCTGCTCGAACTCCTCGGAGTCCACGTCGAGACCTTCGAGCTGGGTGATGACGTGACCGGCCTCCTGCTCCTCGCTGACGCGTTCGGAGGAGACCGCCCCGTCCTTGAGGTCGTGCTCACCCTCGGGGTGGATGAACTGTTCCTCGGCCGCCTCGTGGCAGGCGAGGAACATCCGCAGGTCGTCGAAGGCGTGCCGTCGCTGCTGCCCGGAGGTCGTGGCGACGGCATCCAGCATGTGCTTGATCGTCTCGTGCTGCTCGTGCAGCCTGTCGGCGACCGCCTGCGGCGTGCTCGTCGTGTCGAACTGCATCCTCACTCCTCGTGTGCCCCTCTGCCCGGCTCGTGCGCTGGCTCCTACCCGTCGCATGCTGGGACGAAACAGGACGGCGCAGGGCCGGGGAGGGAGTCACCGGGATGACGCAGCAGGACACGGCGCGGAAGCTGCTGGAGGAGTACGGGCGCACCTACGCGCAGGAGGCGGGCATCACCCTGCGTGACAAGCCGTCGCCGCTCTACCGCCTGCTCGTGCTCACCACCCTGCTCTCGGTGCGGATCAGCGCCGACCTCGCCGTGGCCGCAGCCCGGGAGCTGTCCCGCAGCGGCTGGCGCACGCCGAAGGCGATGCTGCGTGCCACCTGGCAGCAGCGGGTGGACGCGCTCGGGCGCGCCCACTACAAGCGGTATGACGAGAGCACCGCCAGCTACCTCGAGCAGGGCGCCCAGCTCGTGCAGGACAGGTATGCCGGGGACCTCCGCCGGTTGCGTGCGGAGGCCGACGGTGACGTCGCCGCGCTGCGTCGGCTGCTCACCGACGTGCCGCGGATCGGGCCGACCGGCGCGCACATCTTCTGCCGGGAGGTGCAGGTGGTCTGGCCTGAGGTACGGCCCTACTTCGACGAGCGTGCGCTGGACGAGGCGACGAAGCGCGGGCTGCCAGGCGATGCCCGGCGCCTGGGCAGGCTCGTCGACGGCGACGACGTCGGCACGCTCGCCGCCGCGCTCGTGCGCGCGTCGCTCACGTGAGGTCGCGGGCTCAGGCGGTGCGCAGCAGGCGGCCCTCGTAGCGGGCCTCGAGGGCGGCGTTGTGCTCGCGCCCGCCCGGGGTGTTGGCCGAGAGGTAGATGGGCGCGTCGACGCCCTCGACCGCCAGCCGCTGCACCACGCCGATCGTGAGCTGTTGCGCGATGAAGCTGGCCGTCAGGGAGGAGACGGCGCCCGTCCCGTCGGGGAGCGTGGTGTCCCCATAGGGAGCAAGGTTGTCGATCACCACGTCCGCGAGGTCGAGCAGGCGGTGCCCGCTGGGGTGGAGCGGCTGGACCCGGCTGGTGTGCTCGAGGCTGGTGACCGCGATGATCTTGTGCCCGCTCTCCTTGGCCTTGACGGCCATGCCGACGATCGAGCCGTTGACTCCGGAGTTGGAGGCGATGACGAACACGTCCTGGGGGTGGACCCGGGCCAGTCCCCAGAGCTGCTCCACCATCCCGTGCCCCTGCTCGAAATCACTGCCGCTCAACGACTCCGGTTGCTGACCGCCGTGGATGACCAGGTCGCGCAAGCGGATGCTGTTGGTGGCGATGAGCCCGCCGGCACGGCCGGCAACCTCCATCGAGAAGCCCTCGGAGTGCCCGGTGCCGAAGACCTGGATGATGCCGTCGCGCTTGATCGCCTCGGCGAGGAGGTCGATCGCGGCGTCGAGCTCGCCGGCTGCGGCCCGCTGGGCGAGCCGGTCGAGGCGTCGGACGACCTCGCCGTGGAACGTGTCGAGCGCGGATGTCATCGGCATCTCCTGGGTCGAGGTGCATGATGGGACCTGCCCGGCGGCGACACGCGCCCCGGGTGTTTCCCGTTCTCAGTCCAGGCAGAGGCTACGCCCGGTGAATCGTGTTGCTGTCCGTGGGACCGGTCAACCCCTGTTGTTGGCGATCGATGCCGGGGGCACCTCGACCCGCGCGATGGTGCTGACCCCGGACGGCACCGGACTCGGCGTCGGAGTGGCGGGATCGGGCAACCCCGTGTCGGCGGGGCCCGACCGGGCCGGCGCCGCGATCAGGGAGGCGGTGCTCACCGCGCTCGAGCGCAGCGGCCGGCCGGCCGCCGAGGTCGAGCTCGCACAGGTGGCCATGGCCGGATCCGGCGGGCGCTCGAGCTGGGTGTCGGACCAGCTCGCTGCCATCGGCATCGCGTCACCGGTCGAGGTCAGCGGGGACCTCATCGCCACGTTCTGCTCGGGCACCCACCTGCTCGACGGGGTCGGTGCCGTCGCCGGCACCGGTGCGGCGGCCATTCGCGTCGAGCAGGGCGCCGTGGCTCGGGTGGTCGACGGCCGCGGCTGGCTCCTGGGTGACGTGGGATCGGGATTCTGGTTGGCGCACGCGGCGATCCGTGCTGTGGTGGCCGACCTGGACGGCCGGGCGCCCGCGACCGGGCTGACCCCGAGGCTGCTGGCGGAGACCGGCTACACCGGCCCGCCGCCACGCGAGCCGGTCGGTGCTGCTGGCGCCCTCGACCACCTCGTCGCCGTGGCCTATGCGATGGCTCCCGTCGCGATCTCGAAGTTCGCCCCGCTGGTCTTCGAGGTGGACGACCCGACAGCGGCCGACATCGCCGAGCGCGCGGCGGAAGGGCTGACCCGCACGATCCTGACGGCCGCGGACGGGCGCCTGAGCCAGCCACTCGTGCTCGGTGGCGGTGTGCTCCACCGCCAGCCGGCCATGGCCGCACGGGTGCGGGCGCACCTCCGCCAAGCGGGATGGACCGGTCCGGTGCAGCCGGTGCCCGACGGGCTCGCCGGCGCCGCGGTGCTCGTGCTGCGCGGAGCCGGCGTGGCCGTCGACCAGCGGATGGCCGCGCGGGTCAGGGCGTCCCTGCGCGAGCACCAGACGGCGTGAGCCGGTGCCGGCGGTCGCGGGTCGCAGGCGGGCCGCCCGTTGCGGCAGCCCGGGACGCGCGCCTCAGGCGGAGCCCGAGGCGCGTCGGACGAAGCCGGCGAGGTCCGTCGACTGCTGCAGCCGGCTCGGCTCGTGCACATAGGTCATGTGGCCCGACTCGTACCACGCCTCCTCGATGTTGCCGAGCAGCTCCTCGGGCAGCTCCAGGTGCGCGAGGGTGTCCTGGGCGGCGCGGAACGGGGTGGCCACGTCGTAGTAGCCGTACGCCACGTGGACCTGCAGGCGCGGATTCATCCGCATCGCCTTGGCCAGCCGCGGCACCACGTCGACCGGCTTGGACTCGAAGTCCTTGAACGACCACGGGTGCACCCGCGGGCTGATCTGCTCGTAGGCCAGGTCGTTCTCGTAGCCCAGCTCGTCGCGCACGTAGTGGTTGAACGCGGCGGCGTAGGGGCCGGACAGCGCGTCCTGGGCCGGGTCGGTCTCGAACGTCTCGGCGTTCCCGGCCGTCGCGGGCCCGGTGAACCGACCGTCCAGCCGTCCGACCACCTTGCCCTGGTCGCGCAACAGCTCGGTGAGGACGCGCACGTGCTCCAGCCGCAGGTCGGCGCGACCCACCCACTCCGGGGCGAGACCGGTCAGCTCGCTGAGCCGCCGCACGGCCTCCGCCCGATCTGCCGGGGTGAGCCGGTTGCCCCGCGACAGCGCCCACGGGTAGTCGCGGTCGGCATACTCCTGCGCCTCCTGAACCACGGTGCGCAGGCTGCGCCGCCCGTGCTTGCCGTGGTAGTGCGCGACGGCCGCGTAGGTCGGGAGGAAGTCCACCGAGGCGCGGTCGTTGCGGAACTCGAAGTCGAGCGTGGAGAAGTCGAGCACGGCAGAGATGAGGACCACGCCGTTGAGGAACATCCCGTGCCGGCTCTGCAGGTGGTCGGCGAGCGCCGCCGCGCGGGTGGTGCCGTAGGACTCGCCGGCGAGGAACTTCGGGCTCATCCAGCGCTTGTGGCGCGAGGTCCAGAGCCGGATCAGCTCGCCGACCGACTCGATGTCGCCCTGGAAGCCGTGGAAGTCCTGGGCCTTCCCGCCTTCCACCGCGCGGGAGAACCCGGTCGAGACCGGGTCGATGAAGACCAAGTCGCTCTCGGCCAGCAGCGACTGCGGGTTGTCGGCGAGGCCGTAGGGCGGCGGCAGCAGCTCGTCGACGTCGCCCATCAGCACGCGTCGCGGACCGAGCAGCCCCAGGTGCAGCCACACCGACGACGAACCCGGGCCGCCGTTGAACGCGAAGGTGACCGGACGGTTGCTGCCCACGGGGGCGTCGAGCACGTAGGAGGTGAGGAACATCTCGGCCTTCGGCCGGACGCCGGTGAAGGTCCCGTCCTCGTAGACCTCCTCGCGCAGCACGACCCGCCCCGCCGTGGCGGTGTAGCGCAGGGTGCGCCGGCCGACCCGCAACGTATGCCGAGTGCTCACCAGGTCATCCACCGGCGGTGCCGCCGTGGTCGCCGTGGGTGCCGCGGCCTGCTCACCGGTCGTGTCCTGCGCGCCGGCGGCGGCGCCCTTCTCGTCCGGGATCTGCTGGTCGGCCACGTGGTGACCCTACCCATGCACATCTTCCCCGCGGATCTTTGTGGCGTGTCGGTCGCTGCAGCAGCCGACACGCCACAAGGACGCGCGCGAGGGGGAGGCCGGCCGGGACGACAGAATGCGGGCATGACGGAACGCAAGCCGGTGGACTGTTGGCTGACCGACATGGACGGCGTGCTCGTGCGCGAACAGTCCGCCATCGAGGGGGCCGCCGAGTTCATCCAGACGATGCGGACGTCCGGCCGGCGCTTCCTCGTGCTGACCAACAACTCGATCTACACCCCGCGTGACCTGCGGGCACGGCTGCGCGGCAGCGGCATCGACCTGCCGGAGGAGAGCATCTGGACCTCGGCGCTGGCGACGGCCCAATTCCTCGATGACCAGCGTGCCGGCGGATCTGCCTACGTCGTGGGCGAGTCCGGCCTCACGACCGCCCTGCACGACATCGGCTACGTCATGACCGAGCGTGATCCCGACTACGTCGTGCTCGGGGAGACGCGGACGTACTCGTTCGAGGCCATCACGCGGGCCATCCGGCTCATCGAGGGCGGCGCCAGGTTCATCGCCACGAACCCCGACCCAAGCGGTCCGTCGTTGGAGGGCACGCTGCCGGCCACGGGGGCGGTGGCGGCCCTCATCACGCGGGCGACGGGCGTCCAGCCCTACTACATCGGCAAGCCCAACCCGCTCATGATGCGCAGCGCGCTCAACCGGATGGAGGCGCACTCCGAGACCACCGTCATGGTCGGGGACCGGATGGACACCGACATCATCAGCGGGCTCGAAGCGGGCATGCGGACCGTGCTGGTGCTCACCGGCTCCACCCGTCGGGACCAGGTGGAGCGCTTCCCGTACCGGCCGACGCGTGTCGTCGACTCGGTCGCCGACCTCATCCCGCTGGTGGCCGAGCTCGACCCCACGGCGGGATAGCCCTCACTGGTCGCGGCGCGCCGCCTCCGCGGCCGCCACGGCGAAGCAGGTGGGTTCGCGAAAGCCCCTGCGGCCGAACGCTTCTCGGACCGCCTCGCCGACGCGGTCGACCTCCCCGGCGGGGACCAGAGCGATCGCCGAGCCGCCGAACCCGCCGCCGGTCATCCGCGCACCCAGCGCCCCGGACGCGAGCGCCGCCTCGACGACGAGGTCGAGCTCGGCACAGGAGATCTCGAAGTCGTCCCGCATCGACGCGTGCGACGCGTTGAACAGCCGTCCCACCTGTGCGAAGTCCTCGTCGCACAGTGCCGCCACGGCCTGCCGGACCCGTTCGATCTCGGTGACGATGTGCCGGGTGCGGCGCTGCAGCAGGGGCTCCTCCAGCCGGGTGAGTGCGGCACCCAGGTGCTCGGGTGCGATCTCGCGCAGGCTCACCACCCCGAGGGCACGGGCGGCCTGCTCGCACGCGTGCCGGCGCGCGGCATACTGCCCGTCGCTGTTGGAGTGCTCCGCCCGGGTGTCGACGACGAGGAGGGACAGGCCGTGGCGGGGCAGGTCGAAGGGCACCTGCTCGACCCCACCGTCACGGCAGTCGAGCAGCAGCGCGTGACCGGCCCGGCAGCGCAGCGCCGCGGCCTGGTCCATCCCACCGGTCGGGGCGCCGGCGATGGTGTTCTCCGCCCAGACACACAGCTCCGCCAGGTGGGCACGCCCCGCGTCGCTCGAGCCGAGGTCGAGCCCGTGCAGCTCGCTCGCGGCGAGGGCGACGGAGCAGACGAGGGCGGCGGAGCTGGACAGTCCCGCACCCACCGGCACGGCGCCGTCGACGAGCACCTCGAGGCCGGGCAGCTGCCCGTGCTCCTGGCGGAGCGCCCACACCGCGCCCGCGGCGTAGGCGGCCCAGCCGGCAGGGTGGCCCCGCCGTACGTCGTCCAGGGGCACCTCGACAGCGTCGGGGCCCGGGGACTGCAGGGAACGCAGCCGCAGCAGTCCGTCGTCGCGCCGCGCCACCGCGACGCGGGTGCGCAGGGGGAGCGCGATCGGCAGGCACAGGCCCTGGTTGTAGTCGGTGTGCTCACCGATCAGGTTGACCCGGCCGGGCGCGGACCACACCCCTTCGGGGGCGCGGCCGGTCAGCCCGGCGAACTGAGCCGCCAGCTGCGCGGACTCGGCGACACCCTCGGTCGCGTCGCGGACGGTCATCGTCAGGACACCTCCCGCAGCCGGCTCGCGATGTGCTCGGGCGTCACGTCGTTGATCCAGGCGCCGGCACCGGACTCCGAGCCGGCGAGGTACTTTAGCTTGCCCGGGGCCCGCAGCACCGAGAACACCTGCAGGTGCAGCCGGAAGACATCCCGACCTGCGCGGACCGGCGCCTGCTGCCAGGCGGCGATGTAGGGCAACGGGATCGGCTGCCCTGCGGCGTCGAGGTGGAACCGGTCCAGCCGGCGCAGCAACGCCGGGTACAACTCGGCCAGCTCCGCACGCTCGTCATCGTGCAGCGCCGGCAGGTCGGGCACGTCGCGGTGCGGGGCGAGGTGGACCTCCACCGGCCAGCGGGCGGCATACGGCACGTAGGCCGTCCAGTGCTCGCCGGTGAGGACGACGCGCCGGCCGTCCGCGCGCTCCCCCTCCAGCAGGTCGCGGCCCAGCAACCGGCCGGTGCGTTGGTGGTGCTGAGCGGCGATGTCCACCATCCGCGCCACCTTGGGAGGCACGTAGGGGTAGGCGTAGATCTGCCCGTGGGGGTGGGCCAGGGTCACCCCGATCTCGCGCCCGCGGTTCTCGAAGCAGAAGACGTGCTCGATGCCCGGCATGGCACCGAGGTCGCGGGTGCGGTGTACCCACGCCTCGATCACGGTGCGGGTCCGCTCGGGGGAGAGGTCGGCAAACCGCGAGTCGTGGTCGGAGGTGAAGCACACAACCTCACACCGCCCGGTGGCAGATCGCTCAGGTTCGAACACGTCGCTCGGCAGCCCACGGGGGCGCGGCTCGGGGGCCGCCGCCTCGGGGGCGAACGAGGGGAAGCGGTTCTCGAACACCACGACGTCGTAGGCGTGGGCCGGGATCTCCGAGGGCACCGTCCCCCGGCCGCTCGGGCAGAGGGGGCACTCGTCGCGGGGCGGCTGGAACGTGCGGGTCTGGCGGTGTCCGGCGAGGGACACCCACTCGCCGGTGAGCGGGTCGAGGCGGCGGGTGCCCGCCGTGACCCGGTGCCCGAGCGGGCGCTCGTCGACCAGCCGGGCGCGATCCTCCGTGGTCGGAGGGGCACTGGCGTCGTCGTCGAAGTAGAGGATCTGGCGACCGTCGGCCAGGGTCCCGGCGACGACGGCGCGCTGCCCTGCGCTCAGGTCCCGCTCCTCGGCGGGCTCCTGCCGGGTCGATGTGCTCACCGCCCGGTCCCGGTGGCCAGGTCATCCGAGCGCGGCGCGATCACCAGCTGCCCCACCTGCTGGCTGACCGTGCGGCGCGCCTCCTCGTCGAGCTCGGCGTCGGTGACGAGCACGTCGACCTGGTCGAGGGTGGCGATGGTGGACAGGCCGACGATGCCCCACTTGCTGTGGTCGGCGACGACGATGATGCGCCTCGAGCAGGCGATGAGCGCCCGGTTGGTCTCTGCCTCAACGAGGTTCGGTGTGGTGAGGCCGGCCCGCTGGTCGATGCCGTGCACGCCGAGGATCAGGGTGTCGACGTGCAGCGACTGCAGGGTCGCGACCGCGACGGGTCCGGCGAGCGCATCGGAGGGGGTCCGCACGCCACCGGTCAGGACGACCGTGAGGTCCTCGCGCGCCGGGTCGTAGAGCAGCTCGGACACGCGGGGGGAGTTGGTCACCACGGTGAGGTTGGTGACGCTGCGCAGCTCGTGGGCGACGGCATACGTGGTCGTGCCGGCGGACAGGGCGACGGAGGCGCCGGGACGGATCATGCCGGCGGCCGTGCGGGCGATCTCGGACTTCTCCAGCGGGTTCATCTCGGACTTGACCGAGAAGCCGGGCTCGTCCGCGCTGCGCCCGCCCACGGCGGCGGCGCCGCCGTGCACCTTCAGGACCAGACCCTTGGCGGCGAGGGTCTCGATGTCGCGCCGGATCGTCATGTCGGAGACCCCGAGCACGCCGACGAGCTCGGAGACGCGTACCCCGCCGTGGCGGTCCACCTCGCGCAGGATGTGCTCCTGGCGTTGGCGTGCGAGCACGGGGCCTCCTCGAACGGTTCGGTGCGCTCAGCGTGCGGCACCCGTGGGGGAAAAGTCAACAAAGCCGAACGCGAACCGCGATGCTTTCTGATCCCTTCCCTTGACGGCCTGAGCAATCTCGGTGAGACTCCACCATCATCGAGCACAAAGAGTCATCAGTGGAAGGTGCGCCTGTGACCGGGCTCCTGACCGTCGAGGGCGACCGGTTCCTGCGTGACGGCCGCCCCCACCGCGTCCTGTCCGGGGCCCTGCACTACTTCCGCGTGCACCCCGAGCTGTGGGAGGACCGACTGCTCCGGCTGCGCGCGCTGGGCCTCAACACGGTCGAGACCTATGTCGCCTGGAACGTGCACGAGCGCCGACGCGGTGAGGTCGACTTCACCGGGTGGCAGGACCTGCCGCGGTTCCTGCGCACCGCCCAGGGGTGCGGGCTCGACGTGATCCTGCGGCCCGGGCCGTACATCTGCGCGGAGTGGGACTTCGGTGGTTTCCCCGCGTGGCTGCTCGCGGACGGTGTGCTGCCGGGAGGTGCGCGGACCCTGCGCACCAGCGACCCGGCATACCTGTCGCTGGTCGACGGGTGGTTCGACCGGCTGCTCCCGGAGGTGCTGCCGTTCCTGGCCACGCGGGGCGGGCCGGTGGTCGCCGTGCAGGTCGAGAACGAGTACGGCAGCTTCGGCGATGACCACGCCCACCTCGAGCACGTCCGGGACGGCCTGCGCCGGCGGGGCGTGGACGTGTTGCTGCTCACCTCCGACGGCCCGACCGCCGACATGCTCGGCTCCGGGATGGTGGGCGACGTGCTGGCCACGGCCAACTTCGGCTCCCGCGCTGCGGAGTCGTTCGCCGAGCTGCGCCGGGCGCAGGCGTCCGGACCCCTGATGTGCATGGAGTTCTGGAACGGCTGGTTCGACCACTGGGGCGAGGAGCACCACACCCGCTCGGCCGAGCATGCCGCCCGCACCCTTGATGAGCTGCTCGCCGCCGGGGCGAGCGTCAACCTCTACATGGCGCACGGCGGCACCAACGTCGGCCTGTGGAGCGGCGCGAACGAGCACGAGGGCCAGCACCAGCCGACGGTCACCAGCTACGACTACGACGCGGCGATCAGTGAGAGCGGCGAGCTGACCGAGAAGTTCCATGCCTTCCGTGAGGTCATCGGGCGGTATGCCGACCTCCCGGACGGGCCCTTGCCGCCGCCTCGCCCGCGGCTCGCGTCCCAGAGCGTGTCGCCACGCGAGTGGGCGCCCTACCTGCCGCACGCGCGAGCGGCCGACGCCGTGCGCGCACCCGTGCCGCTCACCTTCGAACAGCTCGGGATCGACCACGGGCTGGTGCTCCATCGCGGCGAGGTCGTCGTGCCCCCGGAGGGGGGCCGAGCTGGCCGTCGACGGGCTGCACGACCGGGCGCTGGTCCTCGCCGACGGGGCGGTGCTGGGCACCCTGAGCCGGAACCAGCCGCACGAGGCCGTGCCGCTGTCGCCGCGGGCCGACGGCCGGCCCGCGCGCCTGGAGCTGCTCGTGGAGAACCAGGGACGGATCAACTACGGGCCGCAGCTGGGCGAGCGCAAGGGGATCGTCGGCGGGATCCGCCTCGGACGCCGATGGATCCACGGCTGGACGAGCCACCCGCTGTCGCTCGACGAGCCACCCGTGCCGAGCGGTGAGGACGGGCCGGCTGGGACGGACTGGTCTCCGACGCCACCGGATCCCACCGCGGGGCCGGTGTTGGCGCGCGTCGCGATCGAGATCGGCTCCGCGGCCGACGGCTTCGTCGAGCTGCCCGGTTGGGGCAAGGGTTTCGTCTGGCTCAACGGCTTCCTGCTCGGCCGCTACTGGGACGTAGGCCCGCAGCGCCGCCTCTACGCACCGGGACCGCTGTGGCGCGCCGGTCGCAACGAGCTCGTCGTCCTCGAGCTGCACACGCCCGGCTCCCGGATCGAGGTCCACGACCGCCCGGACCTCGGCCCACCGCCGCCGGGGTGATCGAACCCGGGCGCCCCCTGTCACGCAGGCGCCGGCCGGGGCGACAGGTTCCCGGTGAGGAGCGGGAGCGGCGGCGTGCGGCACCGCGCGCGAGCACACGGCATACCGGGTCGACGCGACCGAGGGCCACGGCAGGTGACCTGCCACAATGGCCGGCATGCCCGAGCACGACGCTCCTCCCCAGTCCCCGCGGCCCCGGCTCTTCTCCGGGATGCAGCCCACGCACGACTCGCTGCACCTCGGCAACTACCTGGGAGCGCTCGTCAACTGGGTGTCGATGCAGGAGACGCACGACGCGTTCTACTGCGTCGTCGACATGCACGCGATCACGGTGGAGGTGGCCCCGGAGCTGCTCCGGGAGCGCAGCCGGGTCACCGCGGCGCAGTACCTCGCGGCGGGCATCGACCCGCACCGGTCCACCGTGTTCGTGCAGAGCCACGTCGCCGCGCACGCCGAGCTCTCCTGGGTGCTGTCCTGCGTCACCGGGTTCGGTGAGGCCAGCCGGATGACCCAGTTCAAGGACAAGAGCCTGCGGCACGGCGCCGAGGGCACCACGGTGGGCCTGTTCACCTACCCGGTCCTGATGGCCGCGGACATCCTGCTCTACGACGCGGACGAGGTGCCCGTCGGCGAGGACCAGCGCCAGCACCTGGAGCTGACCCGCAACCTGGCGCAGCGGTTCAACGGCCGCTACGGCGAGACGTTCGTCGTCCCCGAACCGCACATCGTCACGGCGACCGCGAAGATCCACGACCTGCAGGAGCCGACGGCCAAGATGAGCAAGTCGGCGCCCAGCCAGGCGGGGGTCATCGACCTGCTGGAGGACCCGAAGGTCATCGGCAAGCGGATCCGCTCGGCGGTCACTGACAGCGGCCGGGAGGTGACCTTCGACGAGGAGCACAAGCCCGGCGTGGCCAACCTGCTGCGCATCCACAGCGCCCTGTCCGGACGGTCCGTCCAGCAGCTGGAGTCGGACTTCGCCGGGCGGGGCTACGGCGACCTGAAGAAGGAGGTCGCGGAGGTGGTGCTCGAGGTGGTCGGGCCCTACCGCGCACGCACCCAGGAGCTGCTCGCCGACCCCGCCGAGCTCGACCGGATCCTCGCCGAAGGTGCGGAGCGGGCGCGGGGGGTCGCCGACCAGACCCTGGCCCGTGTCTATGACCGGATCGGCTTCCTTCCCGCGAGGCGCTGACCCGGCCCCATGCCCACCATCGGAGTCTCGATCGCGGTGCCCCCGCCCTACGGCGAGGAGCTGCAGCGCTGCCGGCGCGAGCTGGGCGACCCCATGGCCGACGCCATCCCGAGCCACGTCACCCTCCTGCCGCCGACCGAGGTCGCCGAGGACGAGCTGGCAGCGGTGCGCGAGCACCTCGCCAAGGTGGCCTCCACATGGCGGCCCTTCACCATGGTGCTGCGCGGGACAGGCACCTTCCGGCCCGTGTCGCCCGTGGTGTTCGTGCAGGTCGCCGGCGGGATCGCCGACTGCGAGCAGCTGCAGCTGGCCGTCCGGCAGGGGCCCGTCGACCGCGAGCTGCGCTTCCCCTACCACCCCCACGTGACCGTGGCCCACGACGTCCCCGAGGCCGCGATGGACCGGGCCTTCGATCAGCTGTCGGACTACCGCTGCTCCTTCCGGGTGGCCGCCTTCGACCTCTACCAGCACGGCGCCGACCTGGTGTGGCGGTCGGTGGCGACCTTCCCGTTCGGCGACGAGGGGACCTCGAAGGGCTAGGGTCAGCAGGAGCCGGTGGCGCCGCGGAGCTCGCGGACGACCGGCAGCGGTGAGGGACGTGCCTGCGTCCCGCGAACGACTCGGGGGAGGACGAGCCACTCGCGGAAGGACAGGAGCACCGGTGAAGGACCTGATCGCACGCGCCAGGAAGCTGCTGAGCCGGGTGCAGCGGACCCGGCCCCTGCGCGCCTGGAAGCGCTACTCCGACGCCCACGGCAACGTTCTCGCCGGCGGTGTCGGCTACTTCGCCTTCTTCTCGATCTTCCCCGCGGTCGCGCTCGCCTTCACAGTCTTCGGGTTCGTCCTCCGCGGCCACCCCGACCTCATGCACAGTGTCACCGACGCGCTGCGCCAGCAGCTGCCCGGGATGATCAAGGACCCCGCGCACCCGCACGCCGGCGGCATCATCTCGGTCACGGCCCCGGGAGCCGGCGCCCTGACGATCACGGGGGCTGTGTCCTTCGTCGGCCTGGTCATGTCCGGCATGGGTTGGCTCGGCGCGATGCGCACCGGCATCCGGGCGGTGTTCGGTGTCGAGGACACTCCGGGCAACGTCGTCACCGACAAGCTCCGGGACCTCGGCGTGATGATGACCCTCGGGCTCGGGATCGCGCTGTCCGGCGTGTTCACGAGTGCGGCCAGCACGGTGATCCGGTTCGTCGCCGACGCGATCGGCCTCGGGGGAGCGGCCTGGCTGCTGCAGGTCGCCGTATTTGTCCTGAGCGCACTCGCCGACACCGGCTTGATGATGCTCCTGCTGCGGGTGCTGTCCGGGGTGGAGGTGCCGTGGCGAGGACTGTTCCAGGGCGCCCTCATGGGTGGGGTGGGTCTGACGGTCATGAAGATCTTCGCCGGTCAGCTGCTCAGCCACGCCACGAGCAACCCGCTGCTCGCCTCACTGGGCATCGTCGTGGGACTGCTGTTCTGGCTCAACCTCATGTCGCGGATCACCCTGCTGTCCTCCGCGTGGGCGGCCAACGACCTCGACGCGCGCGCCGAACGCGAGCGTGCCCGGGAACCGGGCAGGGAGGCGCGGGAACGCGCCCGGGCGAGCGGTCGGCATACCGGCGCGGCTCCGGGGGCGGCGCGCACCCGGGCGACGGACCGGGCCTCCCTCGCGGCGGGCGTGGTGCTGGGCGCCGGCACCGCCGTCGCGGTCTCCACGCTCGGGCGTGCGGCGGTTCCGTGGCGGCGGCTGCGCGCCCGGCGGTGACCGACCCGGCGGTGACCGACCCGGCGGTGACCGAGCCGGCGGTGACCGACCCGGCAGACCCGCCGGCGGTGACCGACCCGGCGGACCCGTCGGAAACGGCAGCGCCGCCGCCCCGACGGGGCAGCGGCGCTGGGTGCTCAGTGGGTGGTGGTCAGAGGCGCCGGGTGATGATGGCGCGCTTGACCTCGGCGATCGCCTTGGTCACCTCGATGCCGCGCGGGCAGGCCTCCGTGCAGTTGAAGACGGTCCGGCAGCGCCAGACGCCCTCCTTGTCGTTGAGGATCTCCAGACGCTTGTCGCCGGCGTCGTCGCGGCTGTCGAAGATGAAGCGGTGCGCGTTGACGATCGCGGCGGGACCGAAGTACTGGCCGTCGGCCCAGAACACCGGGCAGCTCGAGGTGCAGGCGGCGCACAGGATGCACTTGGTCGTGTCGTCGAAGCGCTCGCGGTCGGCCTGGCTCTGCACCCGCTCGCGCGAGGGCTCCTGGCCGTGGGCGACCAGGAAGGGCATGATCTCGCGGTAGGAGTCGAAGAACGGCTCCATGTCGACGAGCAGGTCCTTCTCGACCGGCAGGCCCTTGATCGGCTCCACCGTGATCGGCTTGTCCGGGCTGACGTCCTTGATCAGCGTCTTGCAGGCGAGCCGGTTCTTGCCGTTGATGCGCATGGCGTCGGAGCCGCAGACCCCGTGCGCGCAGGAGCGCCGGAACGTCAGGGAACCGTCGATGTCCCACTTGATCTTGTGCAGGGCGTCGAGCACGCGGTCCGTGCCGTGCACGGTGATCGTGTAGTCCTCGTAGTGGGACTCGGTGTCGAGCTCGGGGTTGTAGCGCTCGATCCGCAGGGTCACCGTGAAGGTCGGGATCTCGCTGGCGCCCGGGTCGGTCGCCGCGTCCATCTTCTCCTCAAGGGATGCAGTCATCAGTACTTGCGCTCCATCGGCTGGTAACGGGTCACGACCACGGGCTTGTAGTCCAGACGGATCTCGTTCGAGAAGATCGAGACCCCCGGCTTCTCGCCCTCGGTGAGCGGCGTGCGGTAGGCCATCGTGTGGCGCATCCAGTTCACGTCGTCGCGGGCCTCGTAGTCCTCGCGGAAGTGGCCGCCGCGGGATTCGGTGCGGGCGAGGGCGCCGAGGGTGACGACCTCGGCCAGCTCGATGAGGAAGCCGAGCTCGACCGCCTCGAGCAGGTCGGTGTTGTAGCGCTGCCCCTTGTCCTGGACCGTGACGTGGTTGTAGCGCTCCTTGAGCTCCTCGATGACGCCGAGCGCCTCCTTCATCGACGCCTCCGTGCGGAAGACCTGGACGTTGGCGTCCATCGTCTCCTGCAGGGTCCGGCGCAGGTCGGCCACCCGCTCGCCGGTCGCACGGCCGCGGATGTCCTCGACGAGGTTGAGCGTGTGCTGCTCGGGCGCGGACGGCAGCTCCACCCGGGGCGCGTCCTGCGCGAACTCGGCGGCGGCGATGCCGGCCCGACGGCCGAAGACGTTGATGTCGAGCAGCGAGTTGGTCCCGAGACGGTTCGAGCCGTGGACGCTCACGCAGGCGCACTCGCCCGCGGCATAGAGACCGGGCACCACGTCGGTGTTGTTGCTCAGCACCTGCCCCGTGACAGTCGTGGGGATCCCGCCCATGGCGTAGTGGGCCGTGGGGTAGACCGGCACGGGCTCGGTGTAGGGCTCCACGCCGAGGTAGGTACGGGCGAACTCGGTGATGTCGGGCAGCTTGGCGTCGATGTGCGCCGGCTCGAGATGGGTCAGGTCGAGCAGGACGTAGTCCTTGTTCGGTCCGCAGCCGCGGCCCTCGCGCACCTCGTTGGCCATCGAACGGGCGACGATGTCCCGCGGGGCGAGGTCCTTGATGGTGGGGGCGTAGCGCTCCATGAACCGCTCGCCCTCGCTGTTGCGCAGGATCCCGCCCTCGCCGCGGGCCGCTTCGGACAGCAGGATGCCGAGGCCGGCGAGCCCCGTCGGGTGGAACTGGAAGAACTCCATGTCCTCCAGGGGCAGACCGCGGCGGAACGCGACGCCCATGCCGTCACCGGTGAGGGTGTGCGCGTTGGAGGTCGTCTTGAAGACCTTGCCGGCGCCACCGGTCGCGAAGATGACCGCCTTGGCGCGGAAGAGGTGGATCTCGCCGGTGGCGAGCTCGTAGGCGACGACCCCGGCCACCGCGGGGGTGCCGTACTCGGGGGAGTCGTTCATCATCAGGTCGAGCACGTAGAACTCGTTGTAGAACTCCACGCCCTGCTTGACGCAGTTCTGGTAGAGCGTCTGCAGGATCATGTGCCCGGTGCGGTCGGCCGCGTAGCAGGAGCGGCGCACGGCCGCCTCACCGTGGTTGCGGGTGTGGCCGCCGAACCGGCGCTGGTCGATCCGGCCCTGCGGCGTCCGGTTGAACGGCAGCCCCATCTTCTCGAGGTCGATGACCGCGTCGATGGCCTCGCGGCACATGATCTCGGCTGCGTCCTGGTCGACCAGGTAGTCGCCGCCCTTGACGGTGTCGAAGGTGTGCCACTCCCAGTTGTCCTCCTCGACGTTGGCGAGGGCGGCGCACATGCCGCCCTGGGCCGCGCCGGTGTGGGAGCGGGTGGGGTAGAGCTTGGTCAGCACCGCCGTGCGCGCCCGGCCCGAGGACTCCAGGGCGGCGCGCATCCCGGCGCCTCCCGCGCCGACGATGACGACGTCATACGTGTGGGTCTGCATGGGCAGTCAGCCTTTCGGGCTCCGGGTCGGGCGGGTTCGTGCAGCGAACGGCATCAGCGGTTGCACACCGCCAGGGTGGAGTTGGGGTCGATGCACGGGTCGAAGGTGAAGATGACCAAGGTGCCGAGCACCAGCGTGAACAGCGCCGCCAGGAAGAGGATCGTCTTGAGGATGAGTCGGGTCGAGTCTCGCTCGGTGTAGTCGTTGATGACCGTGCGGACGCCGTTGACGCCGTGGACCTCGGCGAGCCAGAGCATCAGCAGGTCCCAGACCTGCCAGAACGGGCTCGCCCACTTGCCGGCGACGAAGGCGAAGTCGATGCCACTGATGCCGTCGCCCAGCATGAGGTTGACGAACAGGTGCCCGAAGACCAGGACGATCAGCAGGATGCCCGAGGCGCGCATGAACAGCCACGACCAGAGCTCGAAGTTCGTGCGGCCGCGGCCGTGCCGGGCATACGGCGACTTGCGGGTGGGGTCGGTGACGAGCCGGCTGTCGAGGCTGGTGCGCTCGGCCGGCTGGGAGGTGTCGCCCGAGTGTCGGGTGGTGCTGGCGATGTCGCTCACGTCGTCCCTCCTCAGCCGAACACGTTCATCAGGTGACGGATCATGAACGGGATCATCGTGATGACCCACAGCCCGACCGCGCCCCAGGCCAGCTTGCGCTGGTGGCGCGTGCACCACGTGTTGGTGTCGACCAGGATGATCCGGATGCCGTTGTAGGCGTGGAACACCACGGCGGCGACCAGCCCGATCTCGCCGAAGGCGACGACGGGGTTCTTGTAGGTACCGATCACGGAGTTGTACGCGTCGGGGGACACGCGCACCAGGGCGGTGTCGAGGACGTGGGCGAACAGGAAGAGAAAAATGAGCACACCGCTGATTCGGTGTGCCACCCACGACCACATGCCTTCGCGACCGCGGTACAGCAAGCCCGCGGGCGCCGCTTGAGGCTGCACTGCCACTGTGCGTCCCTTTCCTGCGACGGGGGGTGAACGAGGACATGCTAGTGAGGCGGTGCGTCGCGCTGGATTCCGGGTATGCCGGTGCGTGGCCCAGTCACGTCGGCTAGCGTCGCCACCGTGTCCGAGACGACTGAAGGGGGTGCGGCCGGCATGGCGAAGACGGCTGGTCGCGGGCAGGGTCAGGTCGAGGGTCTGTGGGGGGTGATCCCGGCCGGCGGCTCCGGGACGCGGTTGTGGCCATTGTCACGGTCGGCTGTGCCCAAGTTCCTGCACGACCTCACCGGCAGCGGCCGGTCGTTGCTGCAGTCCACCTGGGACCGGCTGGAGCCGGTCTGTGGGAACCGGCTGGTCGTGGTGACCGGTGAGCGGCACGCCGACGCGGTGCGCGGCCAGCTGCCCGGGCTGCCCGGACGCTGCCTGCTCGCTGAGCCGTCGCCGCGGGAGTCCATGCCGGCGATCGGCCTGGCGGCCGCGCTGATCGAGCGGGAGGACCCCGACGCGGTCGTCGGCTCGTTCGCGGCCGACCACGTGATCCAGGACGTCGCCGCGTTCCAGAGCTGTGTCCGGGAAGCGGTGGCGGTGGCGCGCACCGACATGCTCGTGACCATCGGGATCGAGCCCACCTACCCGGCGATGGGCTTCGGCTACATCAGGCTGGGCGAGGCGTTGCCCGTGCCGGACGCGCCGTCAGCGCACCGCGTCAGGTCGTTCGTGGAGAAGCCGGGTCGGGCGACAGCGCGCAGGTATGTGCGCAGCGGTGAATACCGCTGGAACGCCGGGATGTTCGTGGTCCGTGCCTCGGTCCTGCTGGACCTGCTGGCGACCTACGACCCGGCGTTGGCGGCCGGCCTGCGCAAGATCGCCGCGGACCCCGATCGGCTCGACGAGCTGTGGCCCACGCTCGGGCCGGCCGTCATCGACCGGGCCGTTGCCGAGCCGGCCGCGGCCGAAGGGCGGGTGGCCGTGATTCCCGCCACCTTCGACTGGGACGACGTGGGCGACTTCGCCTCGCTGGCGACGCTGGTGCACGAGTGCGCCGACGACGCCCCGGGCCTGAAGGTGCTGGGCCAGCGGGAGCTGGTCGTCAGCCAGGAGACCACCGGCATCGTGCTGCCGCGGTCGGGCCGCACGGTCGTCACGCTCGGCCTGGACGACGTGGTGGTGGTCGACACCCCGGACGCGCTGCTGGTGACCTCGCGCCAGCGGGCCCAGGACGTCAAGGCCGTGGTCGACATCCTCAAGACCCAGGGCCGCGCCAACCTCACCTGAGCGCCGCCTCCTCGCTGCGGTGGCGCCCGCCTCGATCGTTGCCCGCAATCGTTGTGCTGTTTTGGCCGCTCCAGCGCTCAGGAGAGCACAACGATCTGTGCGGTCGGCCGCACTGCGCCAGTTTCTGCCAGGGGGCCGCTCCCGGTTGGGGCCAGCCGTGGGCGGTGGAGCGGGTTTCAGGACGTGCGTGGTGTGACCACGATGTCCGGGAGCGGCCGGCCCAGCAGTTGCTGGTAGCTCTGCTCGACTGCACGAACGAAGCCGGCGGCGCCTTCATCCAAGGTCCGGGGTGTCACCTGCTGCACGACGATGCCGTGCCGCGTGAGCTCGAGGTCGGCTTCAACGGTGCCCTGCCAGTCGCGGTTGCGGGCGTGGTACTTGCGCGAATGCACCTGTATGGCGAGTGCCACCTCCTGCACGTACGCATCCGGCGTCGGCAGACGCTGGCCGTTCGGGAGCGCGAGCCCGGCGTTGAGCAGCACCTCCGGCAGGACCGTGCTCCGCCCGAGCGCTTCGGCCAGCACAGCTTCGGGCCGTGACCAGGCGCCCCGCTCGAAGGCGCGGACCGCGTCCCGGACGTCCACTGTGTCGTTCCGGTGGGTGTGGCGGAGCTCGTGGTGGACCCGGAGCGGCTTCGTGAGCCCCTGCTGAAGCACCGCTGTGGTCAGGGCGATCCGCTCATCACGCTCGCGCACATCCCAGCGAGCTGCGTCGACGAGGCAGCGGGCGGCGTGCATGACCTGCAGGCAGCCTTCGCGCCGGTAGGCGTGCAGCGGACGGTCCGTCCGATGGACCAGGGCATCGGCGTGACGACGCTGGTGGACCGCCTGCGGCGCCAAGAAATGCAGCTCGCGCACCGTGCGGTCGTCGTCGAGACCGAGGACGTACAGCCCGGCCAACCCGGTCAAGACGGCGTGATGCCCAGCCCACAACTGGGCCGCGATCGCCCGCTCCCGCCCGGACACCTGCCTTGTGTGTGGCGCGACGACCCGGGGGTAGACCAGGTGCCACCGTTCCCCGAGCCGATGGCGGATGGCCGACCGCGACCAGCCGCCTGCCTCGAGTTGGCGGCGGGTGGCGAAGCCGCTCTGGCCGCGGATGTCGGGGAAGGTACGGCCACCCGGCGTCGAGGTGGTGACTTCGGAGCCGTCGCCGCTCCCGCCTGAAGGATCAGGCGCTGCAGGTTGCTCGCTTCTGGACTCGTCTTCGGGTGACGGAGGGGGAGTGAGCGCGGCGTCGGACATGCGCTTCAGTCTTGCGAGCCGCACCGTCCGCTCAGGGCCGGCGAGGCGAATCTGTGGACAACCCATCCGGGCCGCCCCACGAAGCAGCAATCGTTGTGCGGTTTTGGCTGCCCCAGCGCTCAAGACTGCACAACGATCGACGGCAACGATTCGAGCAGGGCAGGGCCGAGCAGGGCCGAGCAGGGCCGAGCAGGGCCGGGCCGGGCCAGGCCGGGCCGGGTCAGCGGTAGCCGCGCGCCTGCAGCTCGTAGAGCTCGGCGTAGCGCCCGCCGGCGGCGACCAGCTCCTCGTGCGAGCCGGCCTCGACCACCCGCCCCCCGTCGAGCACGACGACCAGGTCAGCCGCGGCCACGGTCGAGAAGCGGTGCGTGACCAGCAGCGTCACGGCGCCGCGCCCTCCGGCGTCCCGGGCCGCCGCGGCGTAGCGCTCGAACAGCTCGTTCTCGGTCGTGGCGTCCAGCGCCGCGGTGGGCTCGTCGAGCACGAGCAGCAGGGGCGCGTCGCGCATCATCGCCCGGCCGGTCGCCAGGCGCTGCCACTGCCCACCGGACAGCTCGACCCCCTCCGGCCACGTCGTGCCGAGCTGCGTGGCGAGCCCGTGGGGGAGTCCGGCGACGACCTCCTCCGCGGCGCCGTCGTGCAGGGCGTGCCGCACCCAGGCGTCGTCGTCGAGGTGGGTCAGGTCGCCGATCCCCACCGACTCGCGCGCGACCAGCTCGAAGCGCGCGTAGTCCTGGAAGGCCCCGGAGGCCCGGGCGCGCCACTGGGCGAGGTCCAGGTCGCACAGGTCCGTGCCGTCGACCAGCACCCGGCCCTCGCGCGGCCGGTACATCCCCGTGAGCAGCTTCACCAGCGTCGACTTGCCGGCGCCGTTCTCGCCGACGAGCGCCACGACCGCCCCGGCCGGCAGGTCCAGGGTGACGTCGTGCAGGCAGTCGCGCTCGGCGCCGGCATACCGGAAGGACAGGTGCTCCAGCCGTATGCCGTCGCGCAGCTGCCCGGGCGGCGCGACGTCGCCCTGGTCGAGCCCGGCCACCTCCTCGGCGTAGTCCCGCAGCCACATGAACCGGCCGACGTTGCGCACCGTCGTCGTGAGCCCGCGCACGGCGAAGCGCAGCACGCTGATCACCATCTCGAGGCGTGCGGCGATCACGACCCCGAGGGTGATCGTGCCCACCGACACCTCGCCCCGCAGGGCGTCGCGGGTCATCCAGGCGAGGATCCCCGCGGCCGCGGCGAAGAACAGCAGCGACTCGGCGACGTGCAGTCCGCCCGCCCGCAGCTCGGCCCCGGCGATCGGCCGGCGCCAGCTCGCGACGCTGTCGGCCAGCCGGGAGCGCACCGCCGGCCGGGTGCCGAGCACCCGCATCTCGCCGCTGGACGTCGGGTCCACGGCCAGGTCGACCAGGTGGGTGGCCCGGCGCCCGTGCTCGGCCGAGGCGTTCTCGCCGGCGGCGTCCCAGCGCGCGGTGAACCGGGTGTTGAGCACGCCGGGGAGCCCGAAGACGAGCAGGATCAGCAGGCGCCAGTCGGCGGTGCCCGCCACCACGATGGTGCCGATCGCCATGGCGAGGTTGCTCACCGTGTTGAGCAGCATGTTGAGCGCGTTGCCCAGCGTGCCCTGCTGGTCGCGCAGCACCTGCAGCTCGTCGAGGTAGCGCGCGGACTGCAGGTGGTCCAGCGTCGGGATGCTGGCGGTCAGCTCGGCGATCTGCTCGTCGAACGCGAAGCCGACGCGCTCCTTCTGGGTGATCCGCGCGTTCGTGCCGGCGAGGTGGAAGAACATGTTGAGCCCGGCGGTGCCGATGAGCCCGACCAGCGCCCAGACCACCCACGCCTCGTCGTGCCCGAGCACCCCGTCGATGAGCCAGGCCAGGAACAGCGGCAGCAGCATGTCGAGCGACTTGCCGACGACCTCGAGCAGGCTCAGCGCCGACTGCCAGGGGCTGACCCGCACCGACGTGCGCACCACCAGCCACAGGCCGCGCACGGTCCTAGCCATCCAGCCCCCCAGTGCTCGCGTCGCGCAACGGGTCGGCTGACTCCCGCACCGGGTCGGCGGAGGAGTGGGCGGCCACCGCACCGGCGCCCTCGTCCGGACCGTCGTGGCCGGCGCGGAACCGGGCCGCCTGCAGCGCGAACATCTGGGCGTACTCCCCGCCGCGGGCCATCAGGTCCTCGTGCGAGCCGTCCTCGACGATCCGGCCCTCGTCGATGACGACGATCCGGTCGGCGTGCCGCACGCTGGAGAGCCGGTGGCTGACCAGCACCGTGGTCATGCCGCGCGTGACCTCGAGGAAGTGGTCGAACAGCGCCGCCTCCGCCCGGACGTCCAGCGCCGCAGTCGGCTCGTCGAGCACCAGCACCCCCGCGCCGTCCGCCAGGGACGCGAGCGCGCGGGCGAGGGCGATGCGCTGCCACTGGCCGCCGGACAGGTCGGTGCCGCCGGTGTAGCCGGCGGACAGGACGGTGTCCCAGCCGTGCTCGAGCCGGTCGAGCAGGCCCTCCGCCGCCGCGTCGGCGAGCGCCCCCTGCAGCAGGGCCGGCTCGGCCGGCGGCATGCCCGCCCCGGTGAGGCGGACGTTGTCGCGCAACGACAGGTGGTAGCGCACGAAGTCCTGGAAGATCACGGCCACCCGCCGGCGGGCGCGGTCGTCGGTGGCGGGGTCGGCGCCGTCGACGCACACCCGGCCGGCCGTGGGCGCGTAGAGGCCACAGAGCAGCTTGATGAGGGTGGACTTGCCCGCCCCGTTGACGCCCACCACCGCGATGGACTGCCCGGGCGGGACGTGCAGGTCGAGCGCCTCGAAGACCGGGTCGGTCCGGGTGGGGTAGCGGAAGCCGACGCCGGCGAAGACGATCTCGGCCGGCTTGCCGGTGACCGGTGCGCCGGCGGCAGCGGGTGAGTCGGCCCTGGACGGGCCGCGCCGGCGCGCGCGGGCCGGTGCCTGGTCACCCTCCGGGAGCGGGCGCGGCTGGGCTGCCCACCCGGAACGAGCCGGTATGCCGGGAAGCCCCAGTTCCGCGCGTACGCTCGCCAGCTGCGCCGTGGTGGACGTGTTCGCGCCGAGCGCGGTCTGGATGTCGCCGACCGGCCCGAACAGCTCCATCTGCTGAGCGGCCTGCACCATGGCCGCGACCGTGCCGATGCCGATCGCCGAGGTCCACGCGTCGCGGGCGATGAGGCCGTAGCCGATGACGTAGACACCCAGCAGCACGACGGTGGCGCCGATGACCGGCCGCAGCGCGACCGTGCGGGTGTGCCAGACCGGCTTCATGGCGGTCAGCCAGGTGCTGCGGTAGCGGCCGGTCAGCCAGCCGGCCAGCCCGAAGAGGCGGATCTCCTTGGCGGCGCCGTCCCCGAGCAGCACCGAGCGCAGGTAGGTCGCGTGGCGCCGGTCGTTGCCGGACACGTCGAGCACGTTGTCCCACGCTGTGGCGATCCACGCCGAGAACGACTTGCCGAGCACGAGCCAGCCGGCGAGCAGCACGAACGGCACCCACCAGCGCCACGTGGCGAGGACGACGAAGGCGCCGACCCCGCTGAGCCGGTAGCCGAGCATCTGCCAGGTGGCGTTGCAGCCGGTCACGAAGGTCCAGTCCCGCGAGGCCTGCACGAGCGCCTGCAGCCGCGAGGCGGTCTCGGGCTCCTCGAGGTGGGCGATGCCGTGGGGGGCCAGGCAGGCCTCGGCCAGGCCGTCGGTGACGAGCACGAGGTAGCGCGCGGTCAGGGCCGGGGCCAGGGCGGTCGCCGCGGCGGCGAGCACCGGCTCGGCGACCAGCACGACGGCGACCGCGATGAAGGAGTGCCAGGCCGTCGTGGCGGCGGGGGAGGAGGGGCCGTCGTGGATGGCCTGCGCGAGTGCGCCGACGAACCGGCCCGAGAGCAGCAGCACCGCGGTGCTGGCCAGGGCCTGGGCGACCACGATGGCGGTGCAGGTGAGCGTGAGGAGGGGCGAGGCGCGCCACAACAGCCGTGCGTGCAGCACGTACCGACGCAGCATCAACACCTCACTTCCTTGCTCCCCCGAGCGGGCCGCGGCCCATCGTGCCTCATGAGTCGCGCGCCCCAACCCTCTCTTTACCGAGTCCTGAACCTTTCGTTGGGGGACCGCAACCTGTCCGAAACGTGAGACGACCCGATGGCTACCATCGGCGCCGTGCCCCTCCCCCCGCAACTCGTGCCGACGACGGACGCCGCCTACCGGCACGTGCTGCGTCCGGCACTGTTCCACGTGCGCGGCGGGGACGCGGAGGCGGCCCACCATCTGACGCTGGCGAGCCTCCAGCGGTTGGGTGCCTCTGCGCCGGGCCGCCTCGCGCTGCGCCAGCTGGTCCGGCCCCCCGCGGCGCCGACGGTCGTGGCCGGGATCAATTTCCCCGGAGTGGTCGGGCTCGCGGCCGGCGTGGACAAGGACGGGGTGGCGGCGCGGGCCTGGCCGGCCCTGGGCTTCGGCTTCGTCGAGCTGGGCACGGTCACCGCGCGCCCCCAGCCGGGCAACCCCACGCCGCGCCTGTTCCGCCTGCGCGCCTCGCGGGCGATCATCAACCGGATGGGCTTCAACAACGCGGGTGCGCCGGCACTCGCGGAGCGGTTGCGCGGGACGGGAGCGGTCGGCATACCGGTGGGGGTGTCGATCGGCAAGACCAAGGTGACGCCGGTGGAGGAGGCGACCGAGGACTACCTGGTGTCCGTGCGCGCCCTGGACGACCTCGCCGACTACGTCGCGGTCAACGTCTCCAGCCCCAACACCCCAGGCCTGCGCTCGCTGCAGGACGCCGGTCCGCTGCGCGAGCTGCTCGCGGCGGTCACCGAAGCCTCCACGGCGCCGGTGTTCGTCAAGCTCGCACCGGACCTGACCGACGCGGCCATCGGCGAGGCGCTGCAGGTGTGCGCGGACACGGGCGTCCGCGGGGTCATCGCCACCAACACGACCCTCGCCCGGGACCGGGTGGCCCTGCGCGACGCGGTCCTCGCCCAGCAGGCCGGCGGGTTGTCCGGGGCGCCACTGACGGTGCGGGCGCGGCAGGTCGTGCGGTTCGTCGCCCGACACAGCGACCTCCCGGTCATCGGCGTCGGCGGCATCATGACGGTCGCCGACGGACTGGCGATGCTCGAGGCGGGGGCCGTGTTGCTGCAGCTGTACTCGGGGTTCGTCTACGGCGGGCCCGGCCTGGTCTCCGGACTCAACGCCGCGACCCGCAGCCGGCGCGCTGGCGTCTAGTCTGCGAGGCATGGCCGAGCGTCCCGCACCGAAGGACTCCGCGCGCAGCGAGTCCGACCTCCCGATCAAGGCCGTGTATGACGAGCACGACCTGGCCGGGTTCGACCCCGCCTCCCAGCTGGGTCACCCGGGCAGCTACCCGTTCACCCGGGGGCCGTACCCGTCGATGTACACGGGCCGGCCCTGGACGATGCGGCAGTACGCCGGGTTCGGCACGGCCAAGGAGTCCAACGAGCGCTACCACGAGCTGGTGCGCCACGGCACCGGC
>NZ_DASSTI010000115.1:0-23706 GCF_035708005.1 Segeticoccus sp.
GCGCCGGAGCCACACCCGACCGTCGACGACGTCCTGGAGGTCGACGACGACGCCCTGCCCCGGCACAGCCGCCGCGACCCGAGCCGGGGCATGCCCGAACACCCGGACGACGAGGAGCTGAACCTGGCCACGGAGCACGAGCGTGTCGACGCCGGCGTCGCCGACTTCGCCCCGGACGACGTGCCCGCGGCGACCGACCCGGATCCTGAGGGCACCAGCGTCGAGGCGCAGGAGGCCGAGCAGGGACGGCGGCAGAGCGAGGTGCACGACTACACCGCGGACGGCCACGCCGACCAGGAGCTGGTCGAGGAGCTGGAGCGCGAGGACGACCGCGGCACCAGCGACTGACCGGACCTGCTACCCGGCGCGCTGCTCGCCCTCGAACGGCGTCCGTCCCCCGTGCACGGCCGCGAACAGCGGGCCGACGCGGGAGGCGATCGCCATCACGTGTCGGCAGGCCCGGTCGAGCGACTCCGCGTCGACCCGGTCGGGCTCGAGCACCGACTCGACGGTGACCCAGCCGCCGTCGAGCACGACCTTCGCCGAACCCGCGGCCATGTTGAGCTCGTTGACCTCGCGCAGCACCGCCTTGAGCGGGCGGACGTCGTGGGCCGCCACGGCGACCACGGTCACCCCGGCCTGCGGCTCCTCCCCCAGGCGCACCCACCCCATTGCCGTGTCACTGCGGAAGCCGTAGTCCCCGTCGCAGTCGGGGCGCACGTGCTCGGCCCCCCAGGCCTCGGCGAGGGCGTGCTCGACCTGCGACCGCAGCCAGCTCGCGTCGCCCATCGCGACCACCCCTTTCACCTCGGCAGGTCATTGAGTGTCTCAGCCGGGTCCGACAAGACCGTGCACCCCGCTGGCCCGTGCGGGCCTCGGCGTGTCGCCGACCCTCGTCCCGGCCCCTCCCCAACGACTCCGATGGCCACATTGTGGGACGCGCACCGGGCACGTGGTGGCCGTTCCGGCGAACCCGCACCGAGGCAACCGAACGGACGACAGGGCCGCGCACCGAACGGACGAGCAGACCGGGCACGCCGACTCAGCCGATCGCGTCCATCGCCTTGTAGATCCGCTTCTCCGAGACCGGGTATGCCGTCCCGAGCCGTTGCGCGAACAGGCTCACCCGCAGCTCCTCGACCATCCAGCGCAGCTCCCGCGCCTGGGCTGATGCCCGCTGCTGTGGAGTGAGGTCGGCGAGCAGCAGCCGGCGCTCCTCCTCGACCCGCTGCACGGTGGCCGCGCGGTCCCGGTCCCGCGGCAGGTCCTGGGGTCCCTTGGCGATCCGCTCCTGCATCGCCCGCAGGTAGCGGTCGAGCTCCTTGACGCGGGGCCAGCCGATCTCGGTGACGAAGCCGTCGTGCACCAGCCCGGTCAGCTGCCGCCGCAGGTCGTCCCGCAGCTCCGTGAGCGCCGGGCTGCCCATCGCCGTGAGCGCCAGGTCCACCTCGCGCGCACGGTCGAGGGCCGGAGCCACGGCCTCGACGAGGGCGATGACCCGGGGCACGACCTCGCGGCGCACCGTCGCGAGCGCCCGGTCGAAGTCCTCCGCGGTGCGCACGGTGGCACCCGGCCGCTCAGCGACGAGGGAGTCGACCGCGGCGGCGAGGCAGTCCTCCAGCAGTGCGGGCACACTGCCGTGCGGGTTGTTCCCCAGGGCGAGCTTCTGGCTGTTGCTGAGCAGGCCGAGGATCCGCTTCCACGGCACCGTGGTGCCGAGCAGCAGCAGCCGGCGGATGCCGACGCGCGTGGCGGCGTCGCGCTCCTCCCGGCTGGCCAGCACCTCGACCGCGACGCTGTCGCCGTGGTCGACCAGCGCCGGGTAGCCGTGCACCGTCCGCTTCCCGACCCGCTGGTCGAAGGTGCCCGGCAGTTCCCCGATCTCCCACGTGCGCAGGCCGGTTCGCTCGACCGAGGTGGCGGCCCGCGCCATCGTCCGGCGCACCTGCGGTGCCAGTCGCTCCTTGAGCACCGTGAGGTCCTTGCCCTCCCCGACGGGCCGGCGCCGGCGGTCCTCGACGCGGAAGGTCATCCGCAGGTGGTCGGGCACCTTGGACCAGTCGAAGTCGGTGGGTTCCACCGGCACGCCGGTCTGTTGGTGCAGGGCCTCGGCGAGCTCGTCGGTCAGCGCACCACGGCCGGGGTCAGTCACCGTGAGCGCGGCGCGGGCCCGGTCAGGGGCCGGCACCAGTTGCTTGCGCACCGCCTTGGGCAACGACCGGACGAGCGCGGTGGCGAGTTCCTCCCGCATCCCCGGCACGAGCCAGTCGAAGCCCTCCTCACGCACCTGGTTCAGGACCTCGACCGGCACGTGCACGGTCACGCCGTCGGCCTCGGCCCCGGGCTCGAACTGGTAGGTCAGCGGCAGCTCCAGACCGTCCTGCTCCCAGCGCTGCGGGTAGTCCGCGGTCGCTGCGTGGACGGCCCCCGCTGCCTCATCACGCACCAGCGCGTCCTCGGTGAAGGTCAGCAGGTCCGGGGTCTGCTGCCTGGCCTTCTTCCACCACGCGTCGAAGTGCCGCGCCGACACGACCTCGGCCGGGATCCGCTCGTCGTAGAAGTCGACCAGGGTCTCCTCGTCGACGATGATGTCGCGCCGCCGGGCCCGCGCCTCGAGGTCGCTGAGCCGCTCCAGCAGCTTCCGGTTGTCGTGGAAGAACCGGTGGTGGGTGTCCCAGTCACCCTCGACGAGGGCGCTGCGGATGAACAGGTCGCGCGCCTCCCCGGGGTTGACCCGGCCGTAGGCGACCTTCCGGCCGGCCACGAGCGGCACGCCATACAGGGTGACCTTCTCGAGGGCCACGGCACTGCCGCGCTTCTTCTCCCAGTGCGGCTCGCTGTAGCTGTGCTTGACCAGGTGCTGCGCGGCCCGCTCCACCCACGCCGGGTCGGTGCGGGCGTTCATCCGCGCCCACAGCCGGCTGGTCTCGACCAGCTCGGCGGCCATGACCCACTCCGGTTGCTTGCGGAAGAGCGCGGAACCCGGGGAGATCCGGAAGTGCGCCCCGCGCGCGCCGAGGTAGTCGCGCCGCTCGGCGTCACGCAGCCCCACGTGCGACAGCAGCCCGGCGAGCAGTGACTGGTGGATCGCCTCCGCAGACGCCTCGTTGTCCGAACGCTGCAGCCCCAGCTGCTTGCAGGCCTGCTTGAGCTGGGTGTGCAGGTCCTGCCACTCCCGGATCCGCAGGTAGTGCAGGAACTCTCGTTGGCACATCCTCCGGAACGCGCTGCGGGACAAGGCCTTCTGCTGTTGCTTCAGGTAGCGCCACAGGTTGAGCAGGGCGATGAAGTCGCTGTCCTCGTCCTTGAACCGGGCATGTTGCTGGTCAGCCTGCGCCTGTTTGTCGCTCGGCCGTTCGCGCACGTCCTGGATGGACAGCGCCGCGACGACGACCAGCACCTCCCGCAGCGCACCGTGGCGTTCGGCCTCGATCAGCATCCGAGCCAGTCGCGGGTCCACCGGCAACCGCGCGACGCTCTTCCCGTATGCCGTGAGCCTCCTGCGCGGGTCCGTCGCCTTGGCGTCGAGGCACTGCAGCTCCTCCAGCAACCGGACGCCGTCGGCGACCTGCCGGGAGTCCGGTGGCTCGACGAACGGGAACTGCCGGATCTCCCCCAGCCCCAACGAGATCATCTGCAGGATCACGGAGGCCAGGTTGGTGCGCAGGATCTCCGGGTCGGTGAACTCCGGTCGGCCCTCGAAGTCCTCCTCGGAGTAGAGCCGAATCGCGATGCCGTCGGCCACCCGGCCGCACCGGCCGGAGCGCTGCTTCGCGCTGGCCTGCGAGATGGGCTCGATCGGCAGCCGCTGCACCTTGAGCCGCTGGCTGTAGCGGGAGATGCGAGCGGTGCCGGTGTCGACGACGTAGCGGATCCCCGGCACGGTGAGCGAGGTCTCGGCGACGTTGGTGGCCAACACGATCCTCCGGCCGGAGTGCCGAGCGAAGACGCGGTGCTGCTCGGCCGCGGAGAGCCGGCCGAAGAGCGGCAGCACCTCGGTGCCGGGCAGCTGCAGCCCGGTGAGCGCCTCGGCGGCGTCACGGATCTCACGCTCGCCGGACACGAAGACGAGTATGTCCTGGCCCCCGCCGTCGCCGCGGTTCTCGGTCCACAGCTCCTCGACCGCCTCGACGATCCCGGTGACCTGGTCCACCTCGACCTGGGGGGACCTCCCGTTTGCGGGGGACTCATCGCCCTGCTCCCGGGTCAGCGGGCGGTAGCGGATCTCGACCGGGTAGGTGCGACCGGCCACCTCGATGATCGGCGCCGGCTTCGCTTCTGCCGCAAAGTGGTTCGCGAACCGTTCGGGGTCGATGGTCGCACTGGTGATGATCACCTTGAGGTCGGGACGGCGCGGCAGCAGCTGCTTGAGGTAGCCGAGGATGAAGTCGATGTTGAGGCTGCGCTCGTGCGCCTCGTCGATGATCAGGGTGTCGTAGCGGCGCAGGTCGCGGTCGCGCTGCATCTCCGACAGCAGGATGCCGTCGGTCATCACCTTGACGAGGGTGTCCCGGGAGGCTTGGTCGGTGAACCGGACCTGGTAGCCGACCGCCCCGCCCAGCTCGACGTCGAGCTCCTCGCAGAGCCGCTCGGCGACCGACCGGGCCGCGATCCGGCGCGGTTGCGTGTGCCCGATCATGCCGCCGATCCCCCGGCCGAGCTCGAGGCAGATCTTCGGGATCTGCGTCGTCTTGCCCGAGCCGGTCTCGCCGGCGATGACGACGACCTGGTGGTCGCGAATCGCCGCCGCGATGTCGTCCCGGCGCTCGACGACCGGGAGGTGCTCGGGGTAGGTGACCGGTGGCACCGAGGCGCGGCGCCGCGCCATACGGGCGGCTCGGGCCTCCGCGCTCTCCCGGGGTCGGCGGGCGCGGCGGTCCCCGGCCACGCGCGCGCCGCCACCGTGTCCCCGGCGCTGGCCCCCGCCGCCGCGGGCAGGCGTCGAGGACGGGGAGGGCTCGGGCATACCGCTCAGGATAGGTGCCCAGACGGGCCGCCCTCACGCTCCATTTCCCGGCTGGGTCACAAACCGATGAAGATTGTTGACAATCTTACGAGGGGGTCACTACGTTCGGCCAGCATCTCCACCAAGGACGTGCCGTCGCGCTCGCCTGCCCGGGTGTCACCGAAGATCGGAGCGAACAGATGACCCACGAGATCAGCCGCAGGACCCTGCTGAGGGGGCTCGGAGCAGCCGCCGTCGTCGCACCGACAGCCGCGTGGCTCTCGAGCTGCAGCTCGGCCGAGAAGCCTCCAGCTGCCAACGCGGGAGGAACCGCCGGCGCGACGGGAGGCGCCACCGACCTGCTCGCCAAGGGCAAGAAGCAGGGGTACCTCCGGGTGGGCATCGCGAACGAGCCTCCGTACACCAAGGTCACGGCTGACGGCAAGGTCACCGGCTGCGAGCCAGACGTCTTCCGGGCGGTCGTCAAGCGCCTCGGGATCCCCGACATCCAGGGCGTCATCACGCCGTACAACGGGATGATCCCGGGCCTCAAGGCCGACCGCTGGGACGCCATCACTGCCGGGTTGTTCATGAAGCAGTCCCGGTGCGCCGAGGTGCTCTACTCCGAGCCGGTGATCGTCTCGACCGAGTCCTTCGGCGTGAAGCCCGGCAACCCCCGGCACATCACCACCGTCCAGGACGTGCTGGACCATCCCGACCTGAAGATCGTCGTGCTGCCCGGCGGCTTCGAGGAGGGCATCCTGCAGACCGCGAAGGTGCCGGACAAGCAGCTGATCCGCATCAACGACAACCGCAGCGGCGTCGAAGCCGTGATCCAGGGACGGGCGGACGCCTTCTTCCTGCCGACCCTGTCCTTGCGGGCGCTGCATGAGCAGGAGAAGGGCTTCGAGGTCACCCCGCCCGTGGAGGACGCCCCGAAGACCGGTTCCGGTGCCGCGTTCCGCCAGAGTGACCAGTCCTTCCTCGACGTCTACAACGCCGAGCTCGCCAAGTTCAAGCAGACCGACGAGTTCAAGAAGATCTTGGACAAGTGGGGCTTCGATCCCTCGGCGGTCAAGGGCGTCACCGCCAAGGAGCTGTGCCAGAACAAGGGCTGACGGGCCGGCCGCAGCCGATCGGAGTGAACATCGATGTCCTCTGACTTCCTGGCCTACGCCGTCCCGGTGCTGTGGCACGGACTGCAGCTCACGGTCCTCGTCACGGTCCTCGGGATCGCCCTGGCCCTGTTCACCGCCTTCGTGGCCGGGCTGGGGCGGCTCTCCGAGCACGCGGTCGTCCGCGGGATCTCGGTCTTCTTCATCGAGGTCTTCCGGGGCACGTCCCTGGTCGTCCAGCTGTTCTTCTTCTACTTCGCCCTGCCGGCCTTCGGGGTGCAGCTCTCGCCGCTCTTCGCCGGCGTCCTGGCCATCGGGCTGAACGAAGGAGCCTATGCGGCCGAGATCGTGCGCGGCGCCATCGTGAGTCGCACTGCCGGCCAGAACGAAGCGTGCATCGCCCTGAGCATGGGCAAGTCGCTGCGGATGCGGCGGGTGCTCATCCCGCAGTCGGTTCCGGCGATGCTGCCGCCCTTCGGCAACGTCATGGTCGACACGCTGAAGAACAGCTCCCTGGTGTCGTTCATCGGGGTCTCGGAACTGACCTTCCGTGGAGAGTTCATTCGCAACGCCTTCGGGGAGACTCTGACCGTGTACCTCACGCTCCTCGTGCTGTACTTCATCCTCTCCCAGCTCCTCGCGCTCCTGAGCCGCTGGCTGGAACGGCGCTTCGCCATCGACCGTCCCTCGCGGTCGATCTTCCGAGGGGCCGGGATGCGGCCCGCCACTGAGGGGGTCACGCCGTGACGACCGACTCGATCATCAGCTGGGACAACCAGTTCGCCCTGTCGATCCTGCCGCAGCTCTTCCAGGGTCTCTGGCTCACCATCCAGATCACCGTGATCGGCACGGCCATCGCGCTCGTCGTCGGGCTGCTCGTCGCCATCGTGCGCTTCTCCCGCATCCCCGTGGCGTCCGCCCTGTTCGGCTTCTACGTGCAGTTCATCCGCGGCACTCCCCTGCTCGTCCAGGCCTACCTGGCGTTCTTCGCGCTACCGGGACTGGGCATCAAGTTCAGCCCGCTGGTGACCGGAATCGCCGTCATCGGGATCAACTACAGCGCCTACACGGCCGAGGTGTACCGCGCCGGGGTGAACGACGTCCCCGCCGGGCAGTGGGAAGCAGCCACGGCGCTGTCGCTGCCCAAGGCACGGACCTGGGTTCGGGTCGTCCTCCCCCAGGCCATCCGCTCCGTCGTGCCGATGCTGGGCAACTACCTGGTCCAGATGTTCAAGGACTCCGCAGTCCTGTTCGCCATCACCATCTACGAGCTGATGGGGCGCGTCATGGCCATCGGATCGGGCACCTACCGCTACCTCGAACCCGTCACCATCGCCGGCCTGATGTACCTCACGGTCAGCATGGCCGCCTCACTGCTCATCCGACTCCTGGAGCGTCGCCTTGTCATCTCCCGCTGAGAACCTGCAGAACGGCCCCCGGACGCAGTCCCCGGTGGCGACCCGCGCGGGCGCCACCGGGGCCACGTCGCGCAACGCCATGATCACCTTCCAGGACGTGAGCAAGTCCTGGGGCGACAACCACGTCCTGCGCTCTCTGAACTTCGAGGTCAGCCCGGGCGAGAAGGTCTGCATCATCGGGCCGTCCGGCTCCGGCAAGACGACCATCCTGCGCATCCTCATGACCCTCGAGACGCCGGACGAAGGAGTCGTGACGGTGGACGGCGGCACCTTGTGGGACGTCCGCCGCGGGCACCGATCCAAGGAGACCAAGCAGATGCGCGCCACGCGCCGCAACGTCGGCATGGTCTTCCAGTCCTTCAACCTGTTCCCGCACATGACGGCCCTGGAGAACGTCGTCGAGGCGCCGCTGAAGGTGCTGAAGCTGTCGAGGAGCGAGGCCGAGGGGCGTGCCGAGGAGTTGCTCGGCCTGGTGGGCCTGTCGAAGCACCTGCAGCACAAGCCGATTCAGCTCTCCGGCGGCCAGCAGCAGCGGGTCGCCATCGCCCGCGCCATGGCGATGCGGCCGAAGGTCATGCTGTTCGACGAGCCGACCTCGGCCCTGGACCCCGAACTCATCGGCGAGGTCCTCGAGGTGATCCGGGAGCTGGCGACCAGTAGCGACATGACCATGCTGATGGTGACCCACGAGATGCGCTTCGCCGCCGAGATCTCCGACCGGGTGGTCATGTTCGACCAGGGCGTCGTGGTCGAGAAGGGCCCGCCCGATCAGATCTTCACGTCCCCGAAGGAGGAGCGGACCCAGAAGTTCCTCCGGGCGGTCCTCGACCACTGACCGGGGTGCAGGCGCCGCAGGGGTGAGCGCACGGCATACCGCGGCGGGAAAGGCGACCGGGCGGCACACCAGCGTCGGTGTGCCGCCCGGTCGTGTGCTCGTGCGGAGTGGTGCCGGGGTCAGCCCTTGGCGGCGGCGAACCCCTGCTCGAGGTCGGCGATGATGTCGTCGATGTGCTCGATCCCGACGCACAGGCGCACCAGGCCGGGGGTGACGCCCGCGGCGAGGCGGGCCTCGTCACTGCCCTGGGAGTGCGTGGTGGACGCCGGGTGGATCACCAGCGAGCGCACGTCGCCCATGTTGGCCACGTGGCTGTGCAGGGTCAGCCCCTCGACGAACTTGCGGCCCGCCTCGAGGCCGCCCTTGATCTCGAAGGCGAGCACCGCACCGGCGCCGCGAGGCGTGTACTTCTGGGCCAGCTCGTAGTACTCACTGTCGGGGAGCGAGGCGTAGCGCACCGACTGCACCTGTGGGTGCTGGGCGAGGAACGCCGCGACCTTCTGGGCGTTCTCGACGTGCCGCTCCATCCGCAGGCTGAGCGTCTCGATGCCCTGCGCCACGAGGAAGGCGTTGAACGGTGCCGGGGCCGAGCCCAGGTCACGGAGCAGCTGCACCCGCGCCTTGAGGATGAACGCCAGGTTGGCACCGAACTGGCTGCCGACGCCGAAGTCCCGCGCGTAGACCAAGCCGTGGTAGCTCTCGTCCGGCTGGTTGTAGTTCGGGAACCGCTCCGGATGCGCGGCGAAGTCGAAAGTGCCGCCGTCGACCAGCGCGCCCGCGATCACCGTGCCGTGGCCGCTCAGGTACTTGGTCACCGAGTGGACGACGATGTCCGCGCCCCACTCCAGCGGCCGCAGCAGGTAGGGCGTCGCGATCGTGTTGTCGACGATGAACGGAACGCCGACGTCATGCGCCACCTCCGCGATGCGCTCGAGGTCGAGCACCTCACCCTTGGGGTTGGCAATCGTCTCGCCGAAGATCACCTTCGTGTTCGGCCGCACGGCCGCGCGCCACGACTCGGGGTCGGTGGTGTCCTCGACGAAGGTCGTCTCCACGCCCAGCTTGGCGAGGGTGTACTTCAGCAGGTTGTACGTGCCGCCGTAGAGGTTCGGGCTGGCGACGACGTGGTCACCGGCCTCGGCGATGTTGAGGATCGCGAAGGTGGAGGCGGCCTGGCCGGAAGACAGCAGCAGCGCGCCGACCCCGCCCTCGAGGCTGGCGATCCGCTGCTCGACCACGTCGGCCGTCGGGTTCATGATCCGGGTGTAGATGTTGCCGAGCTTCTTCAGCCCGAAGAGGTCGGCTGCGTCATCGGTGTCCTCGAAGACGAACGAGGTGGTCTGGTAGATCGGCAGGGCCCGCGCGTGGGTCTCGCCGACCGTCTGACCTGCGTGGACCTGCCGGGTCTCGAAGGACCACTGGGGGGAGTTGTCAGCCATCGTTGGTTCGTGCCTTTCCTGCCTGGTGCGGTATGCCGGGACGCGCGCCTTCGCGGTGACAGGCGCGCGGGTGCTCGTGCGGTGGCGATGGGCACCGCGCGAGCGGTGCGGGTGCAGGAACTGCGAGCCCGCGCTTGCCGGGCTCCGTCGCGCCGCTGTGCGGACGGCGGAGATCCGACCTGGTCATCACCCGGGGCACCCCACCGCGGTTGGAGGGTTGCCGGTCAGCGAGCCGGGGCTTGGCGCTGACGCTCATGACCTGTCCCGAACGATAGCCCACCACGACCACCCCGCGGGACCGGCATCTCGCGATCCGGACCGGTCCCACGGGGGACGCGGGGTGGGATCAGCCGGCGGTGAACAGGATCCGCCACGCCTCCGGGCCGCGCTCGAGGTACTCGGTGCTGAACCGGCCGGCGAAGCGCTGCTCGACCTGCTGCAGCAGCGGAATCGGGTCGTGCGGGGCGACGAGCACCAGGCCAGCGCCGTCCGGGACGGCGTCGAGGGCGCCGAAGACGGTCGCGTGTCGGATGGCGTGGGGCACGACGCGGGCGTCCAGCTCGGGGTAGGCGGCGCCGCCTCCGCAGCCACCTTCGCCACAGCCACAGCTGTGGGACTCGCCGTGGGCGGCCGCGTCGGTCCCCTCGTGGGCGTGGGTGTGCTCGTGCTGGTGGGCCGCGGCCCCGAGCAGCTCGTGCATGCCGCCGAGCACATCCTGCAGCGAGACGGCGGGGTCAGCGGCGAGGAGCGGGAGGACCTGGTCGTTCTCCTTGCCGAGGTGGCTGTCGAAGAGCACGCGCAGGGCGGTGGCAAAGCCCGCCGCGTGCACCGGCGTCGGGGCGTCGCGGACGGCCCGGACCAGGTCGGTGATGACCCGGTGCTCGGCCAGCATGGCCTCGATGAGCAGCCTCGCCCGGTCGTCCCGGTGGGCCAGGGGGTACATCGCCTTCTCCTCGGCGAGCGCGTGCGGCACGAGCTCCGCCTCGCAGAAGGTGACGAGGGACTGCCGGGCGACCGCGGCGGCCGAGGACCCGGCGCGGTCCTCCACGGCGGCGGCGACGAGGGCCTGCGCGTGGGTGGCGAGCGAGGCCGCGAGCTCGGCGTGGTGCTGCTTGACCGCCTCCACGGCGGCCGAGTCCGCCGCACTGGTGGCGACGACGACGCTGTTCATCTCAGGTGGCTCCCTGCTTGGTCGTGGCGGACGGCTCCGCCGGGGTGGACCGCGGGCTCGCGGCCTGCCGCCAACTTTATTACTATCTGTCCCGTGGAAAATAATCTGAGCCCTCGCCCCACCCGCAGCCCGGCCCCCCGGCTGCCCGGGGGGTCGCCGTCCCGCGCCGGTGGGCGCACGGCATACGGACCTCGTCGGTCGGGGTTGGGACCGCGCGGGACCGACTGGCGGCGGACCGCGCCCATCCTGTCCCCCTCGCGCACGCGCGTGCTCGAGCTGCTGCGCGACCAGCCGGAGCCCTGCACGGTCGCGGCCCTGGCAGCGCTGAGCCACCAGCACCCGAACACCGTCCGCGAGCACCTCGACGGCCTCGTCGCCTGCGGCCTGGCCGAGCGCACCCGGGCAGCGGCGTCCGGACGCGGCCGGCCGGCCTGGCTCTACGCCTCCACCGAGGAGGTGACCCTCTCCCCCGGCGCCCGGCAGTACGCCGACCTCGCGGTCGTCCTCGCCGAGCAGTTGGCCGAGGACGCGGAGCCCGCCGGGAGGGCGCGAGCCGCCGGTCGGCGCTGGGGAGCTCGGCTGGCCGCCCGTCCCAGCGCTCCCAGCGGGCCGCGGCCCCGCACCGGACCACACCAGCCGGTGGTGCAGCTGCTGGCCGACCTCGGGTTCGCCCCCGAGGTGGACCCGGAGCCGGCAGCGGACGAGACGACGGCCGAACGGTCGGTCGTGCACCTGCGCCGGTGCCCGCTGCTCGAGGCGGCCTACCAGCACCCCGAGATCGTGTGCGGGGTGCACACCGGCCTGGTCGAGGGCGCGTTGCAGGCCACCGGTGAGCAGGACACGGACGTCGACCTTCAGCCGTTCGCCGAGCCCGGGGCCTGCCGGCTCACCCTCGAGCGGGTGGCCGGGGCGGCCACCGGCACGTGTGGCTGCGCAGGACACGCCCAGGCGGCCGACTGACCGGAGCGGTCACGCCAGCTGGGTCACCACGTGCAGCACGAGCCCCACGAGGGCGCCGACCACCGTGCCGTTGATGCGGATGAACTGCAGGTCCCGCCCCACGTGCAGCTCGATGCGCCGGGCCGCCTCCGCGCCGTCCCACCGGTCCACGGTGACGGAGATGACGCTGGCCAGCTCCCGGCCGTAGGTGCGCACCAGGTGGCCGACCGCGTCCGCCGCCCGCCCGTCCCACGTGCGCTGCAGCGCGATGTCGGTGGCGAGGCGGGTACCGAAGCGCACCAACTCGTCGAGGGCCCGGGTGCGCAGCGTCGACTGCGGGTCGGCGAGCGCCTCCAGCAGGACGACCCGGAGGGCGTCCCACACCGCGACGGCGGTTCGTCCCGTCTGCGGGTGGGCCAGCAGCCGCTCCTTGAGCGCCTCGACGCGCGCCATGGTGCCCGTGTCGTGCTGCAGGTCCTGGGCCACCTCGGCCAGGAGCCGGTCCACGGCCTCGCGGGCCGGGTGCTCGGGGTCGGCGCTCACGTCGGCCACCCAGCCGACGAGCTCGGCCTGCACCCGCTCGACGACCTTGTCGTCGAGCCACCGGGGTGTCCACCACGGCGCCCGTGCCCGGACCACCCGGGCGACGGTGCGGTCGTTGGCCCGCAGCCAGCGGTCGAGCTCGCGGAGGGCGAGGTCCACGAGGCCGTGGTGTGCACCGTCGGCGACCACCGCCCCGAGCAGCCGGCCGGCGATCGGGCTGACCGGCTCGCGGCTGAGCCGCGGCAGCAGCAGCCCCTCGGTGAAGGCGCGGACGTCCGCCTCGTCGACGCCGCGCAGGGCCCGGCCGAGCGGCTCGGCGGCTCCCTCGACGATCCGCCGGGCGTTGCGGGGCTGCGCCAGCCACTCCCCGAGGCGCCGGCTCACCCCGGCGGCCGCGAGCCGTTCGCGGGCGTTCTCCTCGGTGAGGAAGTTGGTGGTGACGAACTCCTCGAGGCTGCGGCCCAGCGCCTGCTTGCGCTCCGGGATGATCGCCGTGTGCGGGATGGGCAGCCCCAGGGGGTGCCGGAACAGCGCCGTCACGGCGAACCAGTCCGCGAGCGCGCCGACCATCGCCGCCTCCGCGGCCGCGTGGACGTAGCCGAGCCACCCTGCGCGGTGCAGCGTCAACCCGAACACGACCGCGGCGAGCACGAGCAGCCCGAGGGCGACCGAGCGCATGGTGCGCAGGCCGCGGCGGCGCGCGGCATCGCCGGCGCCGGAGGGCGTGGCCGGCCCGCGGGAGGGGCCTCGCGGACGGCGCGTCCTGGGACGGCCCGGCCCAGGACGGGCTGGCCCGGGACGGCCCGACGGTCCGCTGACGTGGTCGCTCGGCGCGGAGCGGTCGGTGGCTGGCACGGCGCCCATCCTCCCCCGCGCCCTCGCACTTCCCACTGGCAGTACCACCCGACGAACCGGGCCGCCCAGCACGACCCGGTGTCCTGGGGGCCAGTACTGCCGGTTGAGATGGCGCTCGCGCCACCCGGAGGTATGCCGAGTGCCTCCTCCCAGCTCCGTCGCGGGTCACGCGGCGCGGGTCACGCGGCGCGGGCCACGCGGCGCGGGCCACGCGGCGCGAGTCACGCGGCGCGGGCCACTGGCGGCAACGGCCGCGAGCCGTGCTGGGTGAGCAGGTGCACGCCCAGCACCCGCACCCGGCCCTCGGCGACGGCGTGCAACGCGCGCTGCCACTGCAGGTCGTCGTCGCTGATGCTCAGGCCGTCGGCCCGGGTCACCCCCATGAGGAGACCACCCGGGCGCTGGCCGAACCGGGTGGAGCCCTGCCGGTGCTCGAGCAGCGCCACGACCGGCTCGAGCAGGGCGTGGCGTTCGGGGTCGGTCGCGAGCGACGTGGCGCGGTGGTTGACCAACGTCGGCTGCACCAGGCGGTCGTCCGGGTCACACAGGACGACGGACACCGCCCCCGCGCGTCGGTCCTCCGGCCGGACGACCAGGTCCAGCACGGCAGCCGCGACGCACGGGTCGGACAGGGGACGGAACGGCCAGTTGTCCGGCAGCTCGGGCGGGTTCATGCCCCCGATGATGGTGCCGGTTCGCGGCGTCTCCGCCGTTGTCCACAGGACCTCTTCCCACTGACGACCCCGTGTGTGGCGATTCGCGGGGCCCGACCGGGGCGAAACGCCACACACGGGGTCGTCGGTCGCCGGGGTTGGGGCGTTCCAGCGGAGGGGGCAGCCGGCGGGTCACCGGCCGGGGGTCAGCCGGCCCGCAGGCGGCGCGGCCCGACGACCACGGTACGGACGAAGTGCACCGCCATGGCGGCGAACACCAGCGCCCAGACCAGCACCGCGAACCACAGCTCACCGGTGCCGATCTGGTGCACGATCGGCAACCGGTCCGCGGTGCCGATGGACAGGCACGAGACGCCGTACATGCCGACGGGGAAGACCATGCTCCACAGGCCGGCGTCGTAGGTCAGGGGCACCTTGCGCACCACGTGCCGCCACCAGCCGGCCGCCACCAGCGCGGGAATCAGGTAGGTGGCGAAGGCCCAGAACAGCAGCGACAGCCCGGCGATCAGGCTCCGCTCGGTCTCCAGCACGGGAGCGGCGGGCATCTGCACGATCTCGGCCCCGGCCACGACGGTGATGGCGCACGAGCCCATGGCAACCCAGTAGGACGCCGGCAGGTCGCGGGGACCGACGGGATAGAGCATGAGGCGCAGGGCCACGAAGACGCCGGCTGCGGCATACAGGAAGATGCCCACCGACCACGCCACCACCGCGAGCAGCGCCACGCCGGTGCGCGCACTGCCCGCCGCCGGCGCCAGCGCCGTGGCGGCGATGGCGACGGACTGGCTGGAGACGACCCAGTCGAACCACGTGCCGTTCGCCGTGGCGATGAGCGGACGCTGCTGCCGGCCGATCGCGACGGTCCACGGCACGACGTAACCCAGCACCAGCCAGCCGAGGCTGCCCATGACGAACAGGACCGCGGTCCACGTGAACAGGCCGTTCATCGCCAGCCGGCTACCGAGGACGTTGGCACCCGCCACGAAGGTGAAGAAGCCGAAATCCTTGCGCGGGTCGGTGAACTCGGCGACGACCGCCTGCCGGTAGCGGGCCACGCGCACCACCGTCAGCACGCAGAGCACGACGAAGGCGATCGCGCAGACGGCCAGGAAGACCGCCGAGGCGATGCCGAAACCGGTGGTCTCCAAACCGATCGAGATGATCCCGCTGGCCATGACGAGGGCGAAGTACCCGGGGGCGAGGCTGCGGACGGCGGCGCTGACCCGGGCCGAGGCACTGGCCGGCCCGGCGGCCGATCCCGAGCCGGCCGCCGCTGCCGGGTCGGTGCGGCCCTCCACGCGGGGAGCGTACCGCTCGGCGGGGCCGCCCGCGGGTCCGCGCGATCAGGCCAGGGCCGCGCGCAGCCGACCGGCGTAGCGCGCGGACTCCTCGGGGTCGGCATACGTCGTGCGCGGCCAGAAGAACCCGCGCAGGCCGTCGCCCTTGGTGCGCGGCACGACGTGCAGGTGCAGGTGGGGCACGGACTGGCTCACCACGTTGTTGACGGCCATGAACGACCCCTGCGCGCCCAGCCCCTCCACGACGGCCCGGGCCAGCCGTTGCGCGGTGGCCAGGAACGGCGCGAGCAGCTCGTGCGGCAGGTCGGGCAGCGTCACGACGTGTTCCCGGGGGACGAGCAGCATGTGTCCCTTGAACACCGGCCGCCGGTCGAGGAACGCCACCATGTCGTCGGTCTCGAGGACGACGTCCGCCGGTATGTCGCCCCGCAGGATCGCGCAGAACGTGCAGCCCCCGGTCGGTCGGGCGGGGCTCACGGCTGCTGCTCCGGCTCGGGTGGCTCGGCGGGGCCGTCGGCAGTGCCGTCCCCACGCTGATCCGGGTGCTGTTCGGGGTCTCCGGTCGGCTCTCCCGAACGGGGCTGGCGCATCCGGTCGAAGGCCTTCCGGCGCCGCTCGCGCTTCTCGGCCTCGCGGCGGGCCATCCGGTCGAACATCCGCACGTTGACCGCGCGCACCACGAAGCCGAGCCCGACGACGACCACCACGGCGACGACGAGCGTGACCCAGTCGCTGGCGCTCACGGATGCTCCTTCCCTCCGGGGGCCGAGGTCCCTCCGGCGGCCTCGACGGTAGCCCACGAGCGAGTTCCCCGCGGCGCACCCTGCCGGCAGGTAGCCTCGCCGTCGTGCACCATCTCGGGGGTCCCTCGTCGCCACGCGGCCGCACTCCGGCCGGTGGGTCGGCCGGTCAGCAGGGCGGGACGGTGGTCGGTGTGCCGGAGGCGCTGGCGTTTCTCTGCGAGCTGGCGGCGGTGGCCCTCCTCGCGGTCGCCGGCTGGTCGCTCGGGTCCTCCGCCGCGACGCGACCGCTGCTGGCCGTGCTGCTGCCCCTCGCGCTGGTGGCGTGGTGGACGACCCTGCTGGCGCCTCGGGCGCGCCGCCGGCTGCGGCAACCGGTGCGGTATGCCGTGCAGTGCCTCGTCTTCGTCGTGGTCGGCGCCCTCACCTGGTGGGCGGGTCACCCGGCGTGGGCCGTCGCCCTGGTGGTCCTGGGCGTGGTCGCCTTCGGCTTGACCGGGCGGCGGGAGGCCGGGACCACGGCCTCGAGGGCCTCGACAGCCTCGAGGTAGCGCCGCACCACGAGGTCGGCCACCGCAGGATGCGCGCCGATCGGCTGGGCCACCACGTCGGCGCCCGAGGCGCCGAGCCGCTCCTGGAAGACCCCGGGCGCCAACAGGTAGGACGCCACCCCCACCGTCGCGGCACCCTCGACGGCACGCGCCCGCCACACCGCCTCCACCACCGACGGTCCGGCGCCCGACGCGAACCCGACGGTCACCGGCCGGCCCAGCAAGCTCGCGAGCGACCGTGCGGCGGCGGCCGACTCACGCCGAGAGCGCTCGCGAGTCGACCCCGCGGCCGCGAGGACCACGGCGTCGGGCAGCCTGCGCTGCCCGTTCGCGGCCGACCCGGCCGTGGAGGCCTGGCGTAGCCGGTCGGCGACGGCGCGCACCACCTCGGGCACCGGCCCCAGCGCCGGAGTGACCAGGACCCGGTCCTCGCGCCCCGCAGCCACCTTCGGGAGGTCGACCTCGACGTGGTGGCCGGTGCCGAGGAAGACGGGCACCACGACCGCGCAGGCGTGCTCGGCCAGCCGTACGGCGACGACGTCCGCCACGGTCGGGCCGATGACGTCGACGAAGCCGACTGCCACGGACGTGCCCGGCAGCCGGTGCCGGGCCAGGTCCGCGAGCGCCGCCAGCGTGCGCGGCCCCTCGGGGCGGTGGGTGCCGTGGGCGGCGAGCACCAAGGAGGGCGAACGGGTCTGCGCCGGCACGAGGTTCACGACACCTCGCGGACGGCGTGAGCTCCCGCCGCGGCCGGTTCCCCCGGCCACGCCGGTGTGAGCGTCACCACGTCGCCGATGACGACGACCGCCGGCGAGCGCACCCCGGCCGCCTCGGCGGCGTCGGCAAGACGGTGCAGCGGTGCCACGGTGATCCGCTCCCCCGGACCGAAGCCGTCCTCGACGACCGCCGCCGGGCAGTCGCCGGCCCGGCCGGCGGCCAGGAGGGTGGCCACCGAGCGGCGCAGCCCGACCACGCCCATGAGGATGACCACGGTGTGGTCGTTGCCGATGGGCAGGTCCGGCAGCTCGTCGTGCCCGGTGACCACGCTGAAGCCGCGGGCCAGGCCGCGGTGAGTGACCGGGATGCCCACGGCCGCGGGCACGGCCAGTGCGCTCGTCACCCCGGGCACCACCTCCACCGGTATGCCGGCCGCCTCGCACGCCCGCGCCTCCTCGCCTCCGCGGCCGAGCACGTAGGGGTCGCCGCCCTTGAGCCGCACCACGCCCCGGCCCGCGTGGGCGTGCTCGACGAGCAGGTCGTTGATGGCGTCCTGTCCCACCGGGTGGTGACCGGGTGTCTTGCCGACGTCGATGACGAGCACGTCCTCGGGGAGCGTGGCCAGCACGCTGCGCGGCGCCAGGCGGTCCACCACGACGACATCCGCGGCGGCGAGCAGGACCCGCGCCCGGGTGGTGAGCAGGCCCTCGTCGCCGGGGCCGCCACCGACCAGTGCCACCCAGCCCGTGCCGCGGCGTGGACGCCTGCGGCGCAGGTCGACCTCGCCGGCGAGCAGGTGCCGGCTCAACTGCTCCCGGACCGCGACCGCCCGGCGGGGATCCCCACCGGCGGTCACCGCCACACCGACCGGTCCGTCCGGGGTGTCGAGCCGCACGCTGGCCGGCACCCGTGCGGTGGACCGGGTCCCGGATCCGGCGTCGATGCACCAGATCCGGCGGTCGGCGCAGTGCCGGCCGACCTGCTCGTCGGTCGGCCGGTCGCCCGTGGCGGTGTGCACCAGCCAGGCGTCCGTGAGGTCCGGCGGGCCGGCATACTCTCGGGAGCGCCACTCGAGCCGCGGCGGGGTGAGCGTGCCGCCGAGGCCGTGCTCCGCCACGAGGTCGACCAGGTCCTCGCACAGGGTCGGGGCGACCAGCCGGACGACGGCGCCGGCGTCCAGCAGCCCGCGGGTGCGCCGGGCGGCGACCGGTCCGCCGCCGACCACGACGACGGTCCGTCCGGTGAGGTCGAGGCCCAGTGGGTAGAGACTGCGGCGGTCACCGCCGGTGGCGCCGGCGTGGTCCGGCCCGGCCGCGGCGCGCTGCAGGTCGTCCCTCATCGGTGGATCCCGCACTCGGTCTTGGCGATCCCGGCCCAGCGGCCGGACCTCGGGTCCTCACCGGCTACCACCCGACGCGTGCACGGTGCGCAGCCGATGGACGGATAGCCCTCGGCCAGCAGCGGATTGACGACCACGTCGTGCACGGCGGCATAGCTGATGAGGTCATCGAGGGTCCAGTCCGCGAGCGGGTTCACCTTGACCAGGCCGTGTCGCTCGTCCCACTGCACCACGGGGGTGTCCGCGCGCAGTGGCGACTCCTCCCGCCGCAGTCCGGTCACCCAGGCCTCGTAGCCGTCCAGCTGCTCGGCGAGCGGTTCCACCTTGCGCAGCCGGCAGCAGGCGTCGGGATCCGTGGTGTGCAGCGCCGTTCCGTGCCGCCGGTCCTGCTCGGCGACCGTGAGCCGCGGCCGGACGTCGAGGACGGTGACCGGCAGCGTGGCCTCGAGGGCGTCGCGGGTGCCGATCGTCTCGGCGAAGTGGTAGCCGGTGTCGAGGAAGAGCACGTCGACGCCGGGAAGCTCCTGCGCCACCAGGTGGGCCAGGACGCCGTGCTCCATGCTGCTCGCCACCACGAGGCGGTCGCCGAAGGCCTCGGCGGCCCAGGCGACCACCTCGACGGCGTCCGCATCCGCCAGGCGCCGAGCGGCCTCCGCTGCGAGGACCTCGAGCTCGCGCCGGCTGCGCTGATCGGAGCGCCGGCCGCGCAGGGCGGCGGGGGCAGTCACCGCAGCACCGCCTCGTCGACCCGGTGGGCCCACCGGGCGAACGTCTCGCCGGGCTCGCGCTGGTCGAGGTAGCTCCGCACGAGCCGCTCGACGTAGTCCGGCAGGTCCTCGGCGGTCACCTTCAGGCCGCGGATGGTGCGCCCGAGCCCGGCCACGTCGCGGTCCACCGAGGCGAGACCTCCGCCGAGGTGCACCTGGAACCCAGGGACCTGCCCCCCCTGCCCGTCCGGCAGCAGCTGGCCCTTGAGACCGATGTCGGCGGTCTGGATGCGGGCGCAGGAGTTGGGGCAGCCGTTGAGGTGCAAGGTGATCGGCGTGTCCAGCTCGACCCCGGCGAGACGTCGCTCCAGCTCCGCGATGGCGGCGGTCGCCGTGTCCTTGGTGTCGACGATCGCCAGCTTGCAGAACTCCAGCCCCGTGCAGGCGATGGTGTGCCGCCGGAAAGGGCTGGGCGCCACCGACAAGCCGAGCCGGTCCAGTCCGCTGACCAGCCGGTCGACCTCGCCCGGTGGGACGTCGAGCACGAGCACCTTCTGGTGTGGAGTGAGCCGGATCCGTTGCGACCCGACAGATTCGGCGAGGTCTGCCAGCGCGGTCAGGCGGGTGCCGCTCAGCCTGCCGACGGTCGGGGTGGCCCCGACGTAGCGCAGGCCGTCCCTCTGCTCGTGCACGCCGACGTGGTCGCCAGAACGGGTGGGGCGCTCGGGTGCGGGTCCGTCGGGAAGGCGGTGGCCGACATACTCGGTCTCGAGGACCTCCCGGAAGCGCTCAGTGCCCCAGTCGGCGAGCAGGAACTTCATCCGCGCCTTGTTGCGCAGCCGCCGGTAGCCGTAGTCGCGGAACAGTCGCGTCACGGCTGCCCACACGTCGGCGGCCACCTCGGGGGCGACGAACACACCGAGCCGCTGGGCGAGTCGCGGCGCGGTGGACAGGCCACCGCCGACCCACAGGTCGAAGCCGGGTCCGAGCTCGGGGTGGACCACGCCGACGAACGCGATGTCGTTGATCTCGTGCACGACGTCCTGGCTCGGGTGCCCGGTGAGTGCGGTCTTGTACTTGCGCGGCAGGTTCGACAGCTCCGGGTTGCCGATGAACCGACGGCTGATCTCCTCGATGACCGGGCTGGGGTCGACGATCTCGTCGGCGGCGATCCCGGCGACGGGGCTGCCCAGCACCACGCGGGGCACGTCACCGCAGGCCTCGGTCGTGCGCAGACCGACCGCCTCCAGCCGCCGCCAGATCTGGGGGACGTCCTCGATGCGCACCCAGTGCAGCTGGATGTTCTGCCGGTCGGTGAGGTCGGCTGTGTCCCGGGCGAACTCGGTGGAAATCGTGCCGACGGTGCGCAGCTGCTCGGTGGTGAGCGCGCCGCCGTCGACGCGCACCCGCATCATGAAGTAGCGGTCCTCGAGCTCGTGCGGTTCGAGCTGGGCGGTGCGTCCGCCGTCGATGCCCGGCTTGCGCTGGGTGTAGAGCCCCCACCAGCGGAACCGGCCGTGCAGGTCCTCGGGGTCGATCGAGTCGAACCCGTCACGGGCGTAGGTCGTCTCGATGCGTTCCCGGACGTTGAGGCCGTTGTCGGCGGCCTTCATCACCTCGGTGGCGTTGAGCGGTTCGGGGCCGTCGATCGCCCACTGGCCGTGGGTGCGCCGGGAGCGCTGGTCGCCGGTGCGGGGCTCGCTCGCGCGAGCGGTCGTCAGGGTTGGTGCCGTCATGTGTTCCTCGCTGGGTCGGGAGGGCGCGCACGCCCCTGTCCCCACGGCGAGGTGGTCCCGGGCGGCACGCCCGCGGTCGAACGGGTCGCAGGAGGTCTCGACCCGGGGTCCGGTCAGGCGCAGATCAGCCGTGCTGGCTGGCGACGGGACACATCAGGTTGCTGCTGACGCGCAGGAGGTCCACGTGACGGCGGGTCACGAGAGCGGCGCTGCGCAACTCAGGCATACCGCGACATTATGGGATCGATAGCGTCACGTGAACCATCGGTCCGGATACCGGACACCTGCGATGATGCGGGCCATGACGCACTTCCTGCTGGAGTACCGCTACGTCGACCAGAACGCCCGCATGGCGGCACGCGAGGAGCACCTCGCCTACATGCGGCGGCTCCACGCGGAGGGCAGCGTCCTGCTGGCCGGGCCTATCGCGGACGACTCCGGCGCGGTGGTCGTCTTCCGCGCAGCGGACGAGGCGGCGGCCCAGCAGTTCGTGGACGACGACCCCTACACGGCGGCCGGCGCCACCACCGGTCACGTGCTGCGGGAGTGGCGAGTCGTCATCCCGGCCCAGGACTGAGGCACCGGCCACCGCCCCGAACGTCGAAGGGGTCAGCTGCCCGGCGGCTCGTAGCGCCCGTCGATCGCGGTCCACCCGCCGTCGACGAACAGCTGGCTGCCGGTGACGAACGAGGAGGCGTCCGAGGCGAGGTAGACCACCGCCCCCACCAGCTCGTCGGCGCGGGACCAGCGCCCGAGGGCGGACTTGGTCGCGTAGGCCTCCGCCCACTCCGGCACCGCGCGGATCTGCGCGGTCAGCGGCGTGTCGACGATGCCGGGGGCGATCGCGTTCACGCGCACCCCGCGCGGCCCCAGCTCGGCGGCCGTGGCACGCAGGAGCTGCACGAGACCAGCCTTCGTGGCGGCATACACCCCCTGCCCGGGCTCGACGGCGACCGCGCGGATCGAGCTGAAGCCGATGATGCTGCCGCGGCCCCGCTCGGCCATGCCGGCGCCGAACGCCCGCACCAGGGTGAACGACGCGCGCAGGTTGAGCGAGACCACCCGCTCGAACTCCTCGGGCGTGTAGTCCAGCACTCGCTTGCGCACGTTGGTGGCGGCCGTGAACACCAGCACGTCGACATCGCCCAGCTCCTCGGCGGCCCGCGCGACGGCTCCGCTGTCCAGGACGTCGAGCTCGTATGCCGTGAGGCTGGCTGCCATCCCAGCCGTCGCGTTGGCGGCCTCGAGGTCGCGGTCGGCGCACACCACCTCGGCGCCGTGCGCGGCCAGGGCGAGGGCGCTCTCCCGGCCGATCCCGCTGCCGGCGCCCACGACGACGGCCCGGCGGCCATCGAGTCGGAACAGCTTCGAGTAGTCCGGGCGCTCCAGCGGCTCGGTGACCTCGGGGGGTGCGACGTCGGCGGGCGTCGTGGTGGCGGTGGCGGTCTGCTCGGTCATCGGCTCGTCCTCGTGCGTGTCGTCGGGTGTCGTCGGGGTGTCGTCGCGGGCTGGGCGGTGGTCAGTGCGTGCTCGACCTGATGACCGCCATGCGGGTGACGGTCAGCTCCTCGATCGCGAAGCGGGGTCCCTCCCGGCCGGCGCCGGAGTCCTTCACGCCGCCGTACGGCATGACGTCGGAACGGAATCCGGGCACCTCGTTGACCACGACGCCGCCGGCCTCGATCCGGTTGATCGCGTCGAACGCGGTTGCCAGCGAGGAGGTGAAGACGCTGACGTGCAGTCCGTAGCGCGAGGCGTTCACGGCGTCGATCGCCTCGTCCAGGTCGGCAACCGACCGCACCGCCACGACCGGTCCGAACACCTCCTCGTCCCAAGCGCTTTGCCCGTCGGGGACGTCGGTCAGCACCGTGGGCTCGATGACCCGGTCGACGACCGTGCCACCGCGCACGCAGCGCGCACCGGCTCCCACGGCCGCACCGACCCAGTCGCGCACCCGCTCGGTCGACCGGTCGTCGATGAGCGCCGAGACGCGGGTGCGCTCGTCGCGTGGGTCACCGGTGACGACCTGGTCCATGCGTGCGGCCAGCTTGTCCAGGAACGGCTCCCGCACCGACTGGACGGCGACCACCCGCTGCACGCTGATGCAGGCCTGGCCCGAGGCGTAGTAGCCGCCCCGGACGACGGCGTCCGCAGCAGCGTCGAGGTCGGCGTCCTCGGCCACCACCAGCGCCGCGTTGGACCCGAGCTCCAGCAGCACCTTGGTCGGCGCAGCGTCCCGGGCGATCTGGTGGCCGACCGCGGCGGAGCCGGTGAACGACACGGCGCCGATGCGGCGGTCCGTGGTGAGCCGGACCCCGACGTCGACGCCGCCAGTGACGAGCTGCACCGCAGTTGCCGGTCCCCCGGCCGCGACGAGCGCCTCGCGCACGAGGTGCACCAGCCACAGGGTGGCGAGCGGCGTCTGCGGGGCCGGCTTGGCGACGATGGGGCAGCCGGCGGCCAGGGCCGGTGCGATCTTGTGCGCCGCCAACAGGATCGGGTAGTTGAACCCGGCGATGCCGACCACCACGCCGATCGGCCGGCGGGTCCAGAAGCCCATCAGCCCCTCGCCGCTCGGCAGCAGGTCCAGCGGCACCGTCTCCCCGTGCAGCCGGGCCACCTCCTCGGCGGCGGTCTGCAGCGTGAGCAGGGTGCGGGCCACCTCGACCTTGCAGTCGACCAGC
>NZ_DASSTI010000116.1:0-12587 GCF_035708005.1 Segeticoccus sp.
CACACCGCTGACCAAGATCCGAAGCGTTGCCAAATGCGGGGGAGCGACGGCCCCTTGATCTGGCCGACAGCCAATAGGCCTGCATAAGCCTTGGTCGTGAGCGGGAACTCGTACAGGGCCGCCTCCCGTATGGCATCCAGAATCTCGTCGTCCGACCACCGGTTCTCGCTGCGGCGCGCAGCCCAGAGCCTCAGATGCAGGAGATCCTCCGGCCAGAATTGGGAGACAGCGCCGGGCTCGAGCCCGGTTGCGGCTGCCACCTCCGCCACGTTCATCGGACCGCTCTCGCTGAGGGCAGCCCGCAGAGCGCTGGCGACATCCTTCGCCTGCATCTGCGCCGCCTTCTCTGCCTTGGCCACCTGCGTACGCCGAACCTGCTCGGCAGTTGGTCCACCATGCTTCTTCAGAAGTTGGCGGACTCGCTCTCGCGTAACACCGAACTCTCGCCCGATCTCGTCCAGAGACTGCCCAGCGGAGCGAAGCTCGATCATGCGCGCCACGCGGGGTGGCGTTGGTAGCGGCGGGATGCTTCCGTCTGGCGACCACACGTAGCGCCCGTGGCGGGCCTTGTGCAACTCGTTGTCTTCTCGTCGGGCGAGGGCGGTCACGGTGGAGCGGACGACCGACTGAGTCGGCGTGAAAGCAACTCTGTCCCGTATTCCGTCCACAATCTCGCCGAGGGTCAGCGGCTCACCGGCTCTCGACCGCACAAATGTGAGCACGGCCGCTGCGACTGCCCTCCCCCGCAGCGACTGTGCGGCGAAGTCACAACTCGCCGGTGAATCCACAGCGTCCCCTCCGGCCCGACTCCCTCGCCTCGATGCGTGCTCCAGGTCTTGACATCAGAAGGGTAGTGGTCTGGTCTGACGCGCCAACATCGGCCGTTCGGCCAGCCCCAAGGGCCCTGCCTTCCCCCAGCAGTCCCCTACAGCGTCGTGAGGATCAGCATGGGGTTAGGCCAAAATGGAGGAGAAAACGCCGTTTGACCTGCAGTTATAGATGGTGGAGCCAAGGGGACTCGAACCCCTAACCCCCTGCTTGCAAAGCAGGTGCGCTACCAATTGCGCCATGGCCCCTGGTCGGTCGGCGAGGGAGGCTGCGCAGGCAACCACTCGGCATACCGAGGGTGGTCACTCGACGGTGTCGGTGGCCTCTGCCCACAGGTCCTGTTCGGCCTGCTGGGCCTTGATCTTCCGCTGCACGACCACCGCGCCAGCGGCTGCGGCGATCAGGAGCACGAGCTTCTTCATCTCACTCCCTCTCGTCCGTCGAGGTCCGGATGATGCCGCTCGTCGTGGTGACGAACCGTTCGTGGTGGGCCTAAGAGGACTTGAACCTCTGACCTCTTCCTTATCAGGGAAGCGCTCTAACCGACTGAGCTATAGGCCCGGGGGTGCGGCACCCGAACAGGTGCGCCGGTCGAGGGTATCCCACCGGCGCACCCCCGATCAAAACGAGGTCGGCCGCCCGTTCACTCGTCGGAGAGCGTGACCTGCAGGCCGCCGACGAGGGAGGAGCAGATGTTGTAGAGGAACGCTCCGAGGGTGGAGATCGCCGTCATCAGGACCACGTCGATGACGCCGATGACCACCGCCAGCGAGACGACCCGGCCGAAGCCGATGTAGTCCATGATGTTGAACGCCGACCCGCTCTGCGGGTTGTTCACGATGTCGGAGACCGTGCGGTTGACGTCGGCGAAGACGCCCATGCCCGACAGCAGCAGCCACAGCACGGCGATCATCACGACGAACGCGATGCCGATGGCGACCGACAGCAGGAACGAGATCTTCATCACCGACCACGGGTCGCACCGCGAGACGGTCAGCCGCACCCGGCGCGGACCACGAGGCCGCGGGGCCGGGCCGCCGGAGGAGCGCCCGCCCGGGCGGGACTGGCCCGGGGATCGCTGGTCGGTGCCGGTGCCCGCACCGGAACGCCCGGAGGGCCGGTTCTGCTGTGGCACGGTGCGCGTCTCCCCACTGCTGCGGGCCGCCGTGCCCGCCTGACCTGACGTGCTCACTCGTCGCTACCTTCCTGACCGGGCTCCTCAGCCTCCGGCGCGGAGACTTCACTGGCCTCGTCGGAGGCCTCGGTCGAGCCTTCCGTGGGCCGGGTTGCCTCGTCCGACGGTACGGCATCGGGCTGGGTGGCAGTAGCCGACGCGTCGGTGTCCTGCTCAGCGGCTGCGCCGTCGCTGCCGGCCTCGGGCGCGTCGGCGCCGTCGCTGCCGCCGCCGTCCTCGGACGCCTCCACCTCGGCCTCGACGATCCGCTCGGTGTTGCGGGCCACGGCCACGATCGCGTCGTGCTTGCCGGGCGTGGCGAACTGGACGCCCATCGTGTTGCGTCCGGTGCGGCGGACCTCGTCGACGCGGGAGCGGACGATCTTGCCCTTCTCCATGACGACCATGACCTCGTCGTCCTCGTCCACGATCAGGGCGCCGACCAGGTCACCGCCGCGCTCGGACAGGTGCGCGACCTTCACCCCGAGGATGCCGCGACCCTTGGTCGGGTAGTCCGAGGAGAGCGTCCGCTTGGCCAGCCCGTTCTCGAACACGACGAACAGGTCGGGGTCGGTGCCCTCGGCCACGACCCCCATCGCGAGCAGGTCGTCGTCGCCGCGGAACTTCATGCCGGTGACGCCGGAGGTGGACCGGCCCATCGGCCGGAGCACGTCGTCGGAGGCGTGGAAGCGCACCGACTGCCCCTTGCGGGAGACCAGGATGAGGTCGTCCTCGGCCGAGCACAGCTGGGCGCCGACCAGTTCGTCCCCCGCGCGCAGGTTGATCGCGATCAGCCCACCGGAGCGGTTGGAGTCGTAGTCCTGCAGCCGACTCTTCTTCACCAGTCCGCCCTGCGTGGCCAGCACGAGGTATGCCGAGTGGTCGTAGTCGCGCAGGTCCAGCACCTGGGCGATGTGCTCACCGGGCTGGAACGCCATGAGGTTGGCCACGTGCTGGCCCTTGGACTCGCGGCTGCCCTCGGGCAGGTCGTAGGCCTTGGCCCGGTAGACCCGCCCCAGGTTGGTGAAGAACAGCAGCCAGTGGTGGGTCGTCGTGGTGAAGAAGTGCTCCACGATGTCGTCGCCACGCAGCTGGGCGCCCCGCACGCCCTTGCCGCCACGCCGCTGGGAGCGGTAGGCGTCGACCGGCGTCCGCTTGGCGTAGCCGCCGCGGGTGATGGTGACCACCACGTCCCGCTCGGGGATGAGGTCCTCCATCGACATGTCGCCGTCGAACGGCACGATCCGGGTGCGTCGGTCGTCGCCGTACTTCTCGACGATCTCGCCGAGCTCGTCCATGATGATCTGCCGCTGCCGCTCCGGCGAGGCCAGGATCGCGTTGTAGTCGTCGATCTTGGCCTGCAGCTCGTCGTGCTCCTCGAGGATGCGCTGCCGCTCCAGGGCCGCCAGGCGGCGCAGCTGCATGTCGAGGATGGCCCGGGCCTGGATCTCGTCGATGTCCAGCAGCTGGATCAGGCCGTCGCGGGCGTCCTCCACGGTGGGGGAGCGCCGGATCAGCGCGATGACCTCGTCCAGCATGTCCAGGGCCTTCAGCAGGCCGCGCAGGATGTGGATGCGCTCCTCGGCCTGCTTGAGCCGGAACCGCGTCCGCCGGACGATGACGTCGATCTGGTGCTCGACCCAGTAGCGCACGAACGCCGAGATCGGCAGCGTGCGCGGCACCCCGTCGACCAGCGCCAGCATGTTGGCGCCGAACGTCTGCTGCAGCTGGGTGTGCTTGTAGAGGTTGTTGAGCACCACCTTGGCCACGGCGTCGCGCTTGAGCACGATGACCAGCCGCTGCCCGGTGCGCCCGGAGGTCTCGTCGCGCAGGTCGGAGATCCCCGCGAGCCGGCCGTCCTTGACCAGCTCGGCGATCTTCTCGGCGAGGGTGTCGGGGTTGACCTGGTAGGGCAGCTCGGTGACCACGAGGCACTGCCGGCCCTGGATCTCCTCGACCTCGACGACCGCGCGCATCGTGATCGACCCGCGCCCGGTGCGGTAGGCGTCCTCGATCCCCTTGCGGCCCATGATGAGCGCGCCGGTGGGGAAGTCCGGGCCCTTGATGATCGTCAGGAGCTTCTCCAGCAGCTCCTCACGGCTGCAGTCCGGGTGCTCCAGGAACCACTGCACGCCCTCGGCGACCTCGCGCAGGTTGTGCGGCGGGATCTGCGTGGCCATGCCGACTGCGATGCCGGCCGAGCCGTTGACCAGTAGGTTCGGGAACCGGCTGGGCAGCACGCTCGGCTGCATCGTCTTGCCGTCGTAGTTCGGCTCGAAGTCGACCGCGTCCTCGCCGATGTCGCGGACCATCTCCATGGCCAGCGGCGCCATCCGGCACTCGGTGTACCGCGGCGCCGCGGCCGGGTCGTTGCCCGGCGAGCCGAAGTTGCCCTGCCCCTGCACCAGCGGGTAGCGCATCGACCAGTCCTGCACCAGCCGCACCAGCGCGTCGTAGATCGCGGTGTCACCGTGCGGGTGGTACTGCCCCATCACGTCACCCACGACGCGCGAGCACTTGTTGAACCCGCGGTCGGGACGGTAGCCACCGTCATACATCGCGTAGACGATCCGGCGGTGCACCGGCTTGAGCCCGTCGCGCACGTCCGGCAGCGCGCGGCTCACGATGACGCTCATCGCGTACTCGATGTAGCTGCGCTGCATCTCGGTGTTGAGGTCAACCGGTTCGCTGCGGTCGCCCTCGATCGGTGGCGTGATGTCGCTCACGTGTCAGTTCCCTTTGTCGTCAACGTCGTTCAGTCGGTATGCCGTGTGGTTGCCGGGGAGGCGATCGGTCCCGTAGGCGGCGGGGACATGCAGGTGCCGGGGCGCTCCTGCTGAGAGGCCGGACGGCGGAATGCCCTGGCCACACCGCCGCCCGACCAGCTGAGGCGTGGCGGCGTGCGTGCGTCGTCGCTGGCGCGGGTCTGGCGTGAGCCCGAGCGGCAGCGAGGGCGAGGGAATGCGACGACGCACGTATGCCGCCGCGCCGACCCAGCCGACCGCGCCGCGCCGATCCAGCCGCCGTACCAGCACGTCAGATGTCAAGGAAGCGCACGTCCTTGGCGTTGCGCTGGATGAAGCCGCGGCGGCTCTCGACGTCCTCGCCCATCAGGATCGAGAAGATCTCGTCGGAGGCGGCGGCATCGTCGAGCGTGACCTGGAGCAGGACCCGGTGGTCGGGGTCCATCGTGGTCTCCCAGAGCTCCTGGTAGTCCATCTCTCCGAGGCCCTTGTAGCGCTGGATCGCGTTGTCCTTCGGGAGGCGCCAGCCGTTGGACTGGCCGGCGGCGACCATGGCGTCACGCTCGCGGTCGGTGTAGGCGAACTCGTGCTCGTGGTTGCTCCACTTGATCCGGTAGAGCGGGGGCTGGGCGAGGTAGACGTAGCCGGCCTCGATGAGCGGGCGCATGAACCGGAACAGCAGCGTCAGCAACAGGGTCCGGATGTGCATGCCGTCGACGTCGGCGTCGGCCATCAGCACGATCTTGTGGTAGCGCGCCTTGCTGATGTCGAACTCCTCGCCGATGCCGGTGCCGAACGCCGAGATCAGCGCCTGCACCTCGTTGTTGGCGAGGACCTTGTCGATGCGGGCCTTCTCGACGTTGAGGATCTTGCCGCGCAGCGGCAGGATCGCCTGGCGCTCCGGGTTGCGGCCACGCACCGCGGAGCCGCCGGCGGAGTCGCCCTCGACGATGAAGACCTCGGAGATCGTGGGGTCGTTGCTCTGGCAGTCGCGCAGCTTGCCGGGCAGGCCGCCGTTCTCGAGCAGGCCCTTGCGCCGGGTGGCCTCGCGGGCCTTGCGGGCGGCCATGCGGGCGGCCGCCGCCTGGATCGACTTCTTGACGATGGCGCGGCCCTCGTTGGGGTGCCGGTCCAGCCAGTCGGTCAGCTCGTCGGTCACGGTGCGCTGCACGAAGCCCTTGGCCTCGGAGTTGCCCAGCTTGGTCTTGGTCTGGCCCTCGAACTGCGGCTCGCCGAGCTTGATCGACACGACGGCGGTCAGGCCTTCGCGGATGTCGTCGCCGGTGAGGTTGTCGTCCTTCTCCTTGAGCAGGTTCTGCTTCTTGGCGAAGTCGTTGATCACGCGGGTGAGCGCGGCGCGGAAGCCCTCCTCGTGGGTGCCGCCCTCGTGCGTGTTCACCGTGTTGGCGTAGGTGTGCACCGACTCCGAGTAGGCGGTGGTCCACTGCATCGCGATCTCGACCTGGAGCATCCGCTCCTTGTCCTCGGCCTCGAAGTCGATGATCTCGTCGTGCACCGGCTCCGAGCGCTTGGAGGAGTTGAGGTGACGGACGTAGTCGACCAGGCCCTCGTCATACCGGTAGGTGACGGTGCGGGGCTCCTTGGGCTTGCTCGCCGCCTCCGCCGCGTCCTCCCGGATGCCCTCGTCGAGGGCCTCGGGGTCCTCCTCGGGCGCGACGTCGCTGCGCTCGTCGGTGAGGCTGATCGTCAGGCCCTTGTTGAGGAAGGCCGTCTGCTGGAACCGGGAACGCAGTGTCTCCCAGTCGAAGCGGGTCGTCTCGAAGATGTCCGGGCTCGGCCAGAACGTGACCGTCGTGCCCGTCTCGTCGGTCTCCTCGTCGGTGGACAGCGGCGCCTGCGGCACGCCGAGGCGGTAGGTCTGCCGGAAGACGCGGCCGCGCTGGCGCACCTCCACGTCGAGGCGGCTCGACAGGGCGTTGACGACCGAGGAACCCACGCCGTGCAGGCCACCGGAGACGGCATACCCGCCGCCACCGAACTTGCCGCCGGCGTGCAGCTGGGTGAGCACGAGCTCGACGGCCGGCTTCTTCTCCACCGGGTGGATGTCGGTCGGGATGCCGCGGCCGTTGTCGACCACGCGCACGCCGCCGTCCTCGAGCAGGCTGACCTCGATGTGGGTCGCGTAGCCGGCGAGCGCCTCGTCGACGGAGTTGTCGACGATCTCGGTGACCAGGTGGTGCAGGCCCCGCTCGCCGGTGGAACCGATGTACATGCCCGGGCGCTTGCGGACGGCCTCCAGTCCCTCGAGCACCTGGATCGCCGAGGCGTCGTAGGCCGACGCCGTCGCCAGGGACTCCGGTTCGCCGTCCTCGGCCGAGGTCTCGGGCAGCTCCGGCATCTCCGGCTCCGGGGCGGCCGGCGCGCCGGGGGTGCGGTTCACCGCCTGCTCGGCCGGCTCACCGGTCGGCTCGTTGACCTGCTCGCTGGTCGGCTGGGCGCCGGTCTGGTTGTCCGTGGAGTCACCGGCCTCGGGGGTCTGGTCGTCATAGGGCTCAGGATTGACCTCGGGCACGGTGCTCCTTCGGTGGCGGACATGGGCGCGGCTCGCAGCCGGCGTGCGTCGTGGAGCGGCCGGGCACCTCCCCTGCGGGGGCCGCGGGCCAGCCATGGTGACGCGGGGCGACACCTGGACGACGTCGGACACGGAACACGGTCGCTCTGGGGCAGCAGGGACCCGCCCCGTCGTGACCGCTGATTCGCTGCTCATTCTACCGCTGAAACGCCGGCGAACGCGTCTGCGGAGGCCCCCAGCGGGCGATTTCCGGCAAATCTGTGCCGCCAGATGAGTCCCGATACGTCCCCCGGACCCTGCGCGCCCCACGCGGCCGATCGCTTCGTCGCCCCGAGGCCCCTCTCAGCGGCAGGTGGCCACGGACACGCTCACCCGTAGGTGTCGCGCGGGCCGGGCCCCTGGGCCCGGCGTGGACCGCGCGACCAGGAGGGGGCGCTCGGGCCGTGGATCCGCAGCTCGAGCACGACGTCGGCCCCGACCTCGGCCTCGAGCCGGCCCATGATCGAGCTGCTGAGCAGTCGCAGCTGGGTGGCCCAGGCGGTCGAGTCGGCCCGGACCGTCAGCACGCCGTCCTCGAAGGTGACCGGCTTGCTGTGCTCGGCCACGTGCGGACCGACGATGGCGGGCCACCGACCCATGACCGACCCGACGGCCACGTCCACGTTCCAGCCACGGTCCAGCAGCAGCCGGTCCAGCTGCTCGCCGAGCAGCTCCGGGTCGCGTCGACTGCCGCCCCGGGTGGTCTCACCGCGTGTTCCGCGTGGAACACGGCTCCGCGCGGCGGGGCTGCCCGGGCGCAGCCCGCGGTCCCGCGCGGCCTTGCGGGCGCGGGCGAAGGCGGCGAGCGCGGCGCCGTCAGGGTCCGGCTCCTCGACCGAGGGATTCGCGCCCGGCTCGTCCTGCGGTCCCGGGCTTCCCGGCAGCTGGACCGCCGGGTCGACCGCCGGCCGCGACACCGGCTGGGCCTCCTCCGGCCGGCCTGCTCCCTGCGGTCCACGACCGCGTCCCCGAGCCGGCGCCATCAGGAGGCGTCCTCAGCGGGCTCGGCACGTCCATCGGGCGCGGCGTCCGGTGGCGCCACGTCCGGCGCCACGCTCCTCGCCGCCACCTCGCCCGGCGCCACGCCGAGCCCACCGCGTTCCGTGGTCGCCGGTCCGTCGACCTCACGCAGCGAGCCCAGCGTCACCTCCCAGGTCGCGCCGACGTCCCGCAGCGCCGCGGGCACGTCCTCGGGCACGGCGGCGGTGATCAGCACCTGCTCCCCGTCGGCGACCAGCGCCGCCAGCCGCTCGCGCCGCCCGACGTCCAGCTCGGCGAACACGTCGTCGAGCACGAGCACCGGATCGGTCCCGAGGTCGTGCCGCAGCAGCTGGTAGGCGGCCAGCCGCAGCGCCAGCGCGAACGACCACGACTCCCCGTGGCTGGCGTACCCCCGTGCCGGCAGCTCCCCGAGGGTCAGCACGACGTCGTCGCGGTGCGGCCCGACCAGCGTCACGCCGCGCTCGAACTCCTTCTCGCGCACCTGCGCGAACGTCGCCAGCAGCGCCTCCCGCAGCTCGGCCTGCTCCGGCACCGCACCGTCGGTGATCCGCTCGGCCACCTGCTCGTGCACCGAGCAGCGGTATGCCGCCCACGCCCGGGACTTGCCCGCGCTCACCTCGTCGTAGGCGTGGGTGAGGTAGGGGACGAGGTCACGCAACAGGCGCAGCCGGGCATACACGAGGGCGGCGCCGATCTCGGCGAGTTGCGCGTTCCAGATGTCCAGGGTGTGCAGGGCGCTGGCACGCGCGTCCTCCACCGGCAGGCCGTCGCGGGTGCGGGCCCCACCGCCGGCACCGCCGCGGCTGCTCGACCCGCGGCGCAGCACCGGCGCAGCCGACTTGAGCAGGGCGTTGCGCTGCTTGAGCGCCTTGTCGTAGTCGGAGCGCACCCCGGCCCAGCGCGGCTGCCGCGCGACCAGCAGGTCGTCGAGGAACCGGCGCCGCTCCGAGGGGTCACCCTTGACCAGGGCGAGGTCCTCGGGCGCGAACAGCACCGTACGCAGCGACCCCAGCACGTCGCGCGGCCGCGGCACCGGGGAGCGGTTCAGCCGGGCCCGGTTCGACCGGCCCGGGGTGATCTCGAGCTCGACCAGCGTCTCCCGGCCGTCGCGCACGACCATGCCGCGCACGATCGCCTGCGGGGCGCCATACCGGACGAGCGGGGCGTCGTTGGGCGCGCGGTGGCTGCCCAGGCTGGCGAGGTAGCCGGCCGCCTCCACGAGGTTGGTCTTGCCCTGCCCGTTGAGCCCGATGAACGTGGTGACGCCCGGCCGCAGCGGCACCTCGGCGTGCGGGTAGCTGCGGAAGTCGCCGATCGACAGGTGGCTCAGGTGCACCGCTGGCCGGTCACCCGGTGGTGGAGCCGGTGCCCGAGGAGGGGCCCGCCTCGCCGGGGTTGCCGCTCTGCTTCGAGCCGCCGGCGGTGGCGCTGCCGCTGCCCGAGGAGGGGCCGGCCGACGCCACCTCGCTGGCCTGCTGCTCCGCGCTCTTGCCCGTGCCCGTGTCGGTGCCCTCACCGCTCGCGCCCGGCTTTGCCCTGCCGTCCTGCTTGGGCTCGGCGCCGCCGTGCGTGCCGCCCTTGACGTCCTCGAGCATCTGCACGGCGTGCCCGCCGAACTGGCCGCGCAGCGCGGCGACCGCTTGCATGGCGGGGGAGTTCTCCTGCCGGGAGGCGAACCGGGCGAACAGCGCGGCGGAGATCACCGGCATCGGGACCGCGTTGTTGATCGCCTCCTCGACGGTCCAGCGGCCCTCGCCGGAGTCGGTGGTGTACTCGCTGATGCCCTGCAGGTCCGGGGTCTCCTCGAGGGCCTTGACCAGCAGGTCCAGCAGCCAGGAGCGGACCACGGTGCCGCGGGTCCAGGCCTTGAAGCAGCCGTGCACGTCCTTGACGATGTCCTTGGCCTCGAGCAGCTCGAAGCCCTCGGCGTAGGCGGCCATGAGGCCGTACTCGATGCCGTTGTGCACCATCTTCGCGTAGTGCCCGGCGCCCACGTCGCCGGCGTGGCACCAGCCCTCCTCGCGGGGGCCCTCCGGCCGCAGCGCGTCGAAGATCGGCATGGCGCGCTGCACGTGCTCGTCGTCGCCGCCGCACATCAGGCCGTAGCCGTTCTCCAGCCCCCAGACGCCCCCGGAGACTCCGCAGTCGACGTAGCCGATGCCCTTCTCGCTGAGCAGCTGGGCGTTGGCGAAGTCGTCGGTGAACTTGCTGTTGCCGCCGTCGATCACCAGGTCGCCCTCGTCGAGCAGGTCGCCCAGTTGCTCGACGGTCTGCCGGGTCGGGTCACCGGCCGGGACCATCACCCACACGGTCCGCGGCGCCTCGAGCTGCGCGACCATGCCCTCGAGGGAGTCGGCGTCGCTGACCTCGCGGTTGCGGTCGTAGCCCACCACCTCGTGGCCGGCCTTGCGCAGCCGCTCGCGCATGTTGCCGCCCATCTTCCCGAGGCCGATCAGTCCCAGCTGCATGGCAAGCTCCTTCGTCTCCGGCGGTGTCCGAGTGCTGTCTCACGGTACGACGCCCATCGGGCGCCCGGCGCACCGACGTTGCTGTCTCGCGGCTCCTGCGACGTCGCCGCAGTTGTCGTTGCGCGGCTCCTGCGACGTCGCCGCTGATCAGCTGGCGAAGCGCACCGGCATGAGCACGTAGCGGTAGGACTCGTCGGACTCGCCGTCGGACTCCTCCTGCCCCGACAGGACCGCGGGACGGCTCGGCTGCGTGAACGCGAAGCGGCTGTATGGCGTGCCGAGGACTCCCAGCCCGTCCAGCAGGAACTGCGGGTTGAAGGCGATCTCGAGCTCGGGTCCCTGCAGGTCGCAGGCGATGGCCTCGCTGGCCTGGGCGTCCTCGCCGGTGCCCGCCTCGATCGCGAGCTGGCCCTCGGTGAACCGCAGCCGTACCGGGGTGTTGCGCTCGGCGACGAGGGCCACGCGCTTGACCGCCTCGACGATGGCGGAGGTCTGCACGATCGCGGTGGTGTCGACGCTGGTCGGGAAGATCGAGGTGACCTTCGGGTACTCCCCGTCGAGCAGGCGCGTGGTGGCGCGCCGCTGGCCGGCCTCGAAGCCGATGAGGCCGTCGCCCTGGCCGGCGCTGGCGAGCGCGATCTCGATGGTGCCGGAGGCGCCGAGCGCCTTGGCGGTGTCGGACAGCGTCCGGGCCGGCACCAGCGCGACGTGGCTGGCGTCGGTGCTGGCCGGGTTCCAGGTGAGCTCGCGCATGGCGAGGCGGTAGCGGTCGGTGGCGAGCAGAGTGACCTTGTCACCCTCGATCTCGACCCGGACGCCGGTGAGGATCGGCAGGGTGTCACCGCGGTCGGCGGCGACGCTCACCTGGGCGACGGCCTCGGTGAAGACCGTGCCGTCGATGGTGCCGCTGGCCTCGGGGGACTCCGGCAGGGTCGGGTACTCCTCGGAGGGCATCTGCAGCAGGCTGAACCGGCTCGAGCCACAGGTGACCTGGACCTTGTTGCCCTCGGTGGCGACGTCGACCGGCTGCGCGGGCAGGTTGCGGGAGATGTCGGCGAGCAGCCGGCCCAGCACCAGCACGGTGCCGGGCTCACTGACCTCGGCGGCGATCGTCACCCGCGCGGACACCTCGTAGTCGAACGCCGAGAGGGTGAGCGTGCCGGCCTCGTCGGCATCGAGCAGCACGCCCGCGAGCACCGGCACGGGCGGCCTGGTCGACAGCCCGCGCACCGCCCACGTGACGGCCTCGGCCAAGACTTCGCGTTCGACCCTGAACTTCACCGGTTCCCGCCCTTCGAGCACGATCAGCACGACCTGGGCGAACGGTGCCCCACGGCCACCGGCAGGAGGCGTCGGGGAGCGCTGAACGACACAGGGTGCTGGACAGATGTGGAGTCTGACCCTAGTGCCACGACCCGACAGAGGGGAACACGCCCTCTCCGTTCGACGCATCGAACGCCTGTCCGGACGACGGAGCGGGTCGTTGTCCCCAACCATGGGGGTGCTCCCTGGTCCGAGGTATGACTTGTCATCGTCATCGGTGTTGTGGATCGTGTGGACAACCCTCGTTGTCGCAGGTGAGTCCCCCCACAGCCCTGTGGGTGGTGCGTGGACGAGGACCGGGGAAAACTCGGCATACCTGTGGAGGAACGCGCGCCGTCCACAAGGCCGCCGAGCTCGAGGGGCAGTTTTCCCCGCACGAACCCGGCGTGTTCCCCAGTCGTCCACAGCGCTGTCCACATGTCGTGGATGACTCGATCAGACGTCCGATACACACAGGTTGTCCACAGCCTGTGGAT
>NZ_DASSTI010000117.1:0-4733 GCF_035708005.1 Segeticoccus sp.
GGGCGGTGGCGGTGCGGGCCCCGCCGGCGCGGGCGTAGCGCACCAGGCGCCGCGCGCTGGTGGCGCTCATCCCGGTGGCGGCCTGGATCTCCGCGGCCGCCCCGTCCCGCCCGGCCAGCGCCAGCTGGGCGCGGCGGGCCACCCCCACCGGCACCCCGGCGGCGGGGTTCAGGTGCAGCTCGTAGGCGGTGGCCACCACCCCGGCCGCCTCGACCGCGACCCCGTCCAGGAACGCCTTGGCCACCTCGGCCGCCTCGAGCACCGCCAGCGCCTGGCGACCCTGGGCCAGCGTGGCCGTCGCCGGGGTGTGCTCATCGGCCACCTCCGCCAGCGGCTCCTGCCCGACCCCGTCCCGGCCCGGGGCCCGCAGCGCCGGCACCGGCCAGTCCCCGGCCACCGCACGGGCGAACCCCTGCACCACCCGGGCCACCGCCGCGCCCACCCCCACCGGCAGACCCGACACGTCCACCACCGCCGACCCGCCGCCACCCTCCACCACAGACCCCTCCGCCGCGGAGCGATCCAGCGCAGCACCGTCCGCGGGGTCAAGGTCGGAACCGGCGCCGGCCGGCAGGCTCGCCAGCAGACCGGCGAGCTGCTCACGCCAGCCCGGATCGGCACTGCCCGAACCGGCGCCACGGCCCGAGCGGTCATGCCCGCGCCGTGGCCCCTGCTGGTGCTGTGCCTGCTGTGAAGTGGACGGATCCACCAGATGCCCCCACGGTTGCGATCACCCACCGGGCCAGCGCACCCGGGGTCTCAGACCGCGTCCCCATCTGACTCTGAAACTCTCGCAACCCCACGCGATCCGAACTGATGTTCGAAGCCTAGCAGGCGTGGACGGCCACCACAACCCCTCATCCCCAGCGGAATGATGAGTCCAGACAAGGTCGCGCTGCCCCGACTGGCCGCTCCGGGATGCAGAACGCCGTCACTGGCCACAAGGTGGACACCGCGACCAACGCCAGAGCGCCACCCGAACACACCCGCCGCGAGGCACGCGGGTGACGCGGAGGATGCGGAGGACGCGGAAGACAGGAAGACTCCAGCAACCGGATGAGACGACCAGGGAGACAGCCGTGGCACCCATGTGGCTCGTCGTCGTCGCGTGGTGTGCCCTCGCGTCGGGCTTCGGGTCGGCCGGCTACATCGTGTGGGACATCCTCGGGCGCGGCTATCGACAGCCCATGCGCGTCATGGAGGCGGTCTGGCCGATCACGGCGCTGTACTTCCTGCCCCTCGCCGTGTGGGCCTACCACCGCTTCGGTCGCCCCAAGACCGAGAAGTGGCTGCGCCGGCACCAGCGCGAGGAGCCGCCCGCCCAGCCGAACTGGGCGGCGGTCGCCACCGGGGTGAGCCACTGCGGCGCCGGCTGCACCTTGGGCGACATCATCGCCGAGTTCGTCATCTTCGGCCTCGGTGCGACCATCGCCGGCGAGGCACTGTTCGCCATGTATGTCGGCGACTACCTCGCCGCCGTGGGCTTGGGAATCGTGTTCCAGTACCTCGCCATCGCGCCCATGCGCGGTCTGGGCCTCGGCGAGGGCCTCAAGGAGGCCGCGAAGGCCGATGTCCTGTCCCTGACTGCCTTCGAGGTCGGCCTGTTCGGCTGGATGGCGTTGATGCGCTTCGTCTTCTTCCCCGACTCGCCACTGGAGCCCAGCTCGCCGGCGTACTGGTTTCTCATGCAGATCGGCATGGCCATCGGCTTCTTCACCGCCTGGCCGGCCAACGTGTGGCTCATCCGCCGGGGCATCAAGGAGGCCATGTGACCGAGCGGGTGGCCGCGCGTCGCTCCAGAAGGTGAGTGACGGCATACCAGTGGGTATGGCGACGAGGCACGTGAGCCACCACGTCGCCGTCTGCCGTGCTCACCACTGAGCAGTGCGGGCGCGAGAGTTCAGGAGGACCCCATGGCCTCGGAGAGCCACACCACCACCGACCACGACGAGATCCGCCGCTGGGTCGAGGAACACGACGGGACGCCGGCGAGCGTCCGCGACACCTCGCAGGGCAGCGACCCGGGGGTGCTGCGCATCGACTTCCCGGGCGGCACCGGGGAGGGCGAGTTGGAGCACCTCAGCTGGGACGACTGGTTCGAGAAGTTCGACGACAACGAGTTGGCATTCCTCTACCAGGAGAAGAAGTCCAGTGGCGAGGACAGCACCTTCTTCAAGCTCGTCAAGCGCTGACACGGGCAGCGGGGACGGCACCGGACGGAACGGCACCAGCCCGGGCGACGAAGTCCGGGAGGCACTTCGGCGGACAGCCCGGGACTCCTTCGGCTGGGACGAACTGAGGGACGGCCAGCTCGAGGCGATGAGCGCCCTGATGTCCGGTCAGGACGTCCTCGCCGTCATGCCGAGCGGCTACGGCAAGTCCGCGCTCTACCAGGTGCCGGCGCTGCTCCTCGACGGCCCGACGCTGGTGCTGTCGCCCCTGATTGCGTTGCAACGCGACCAGATCGCCGGCATCGACCGGCGCGCTGCGGGCGCCGATGACGACGGCTCGGTGGCACCGGAGGCGGTTGCGGTCAACTCCTCCGAGAGCAGCGGGGACGTGGCCGACGCCTGGGAGGCGGTGCGCCGCGACGACGCCGAGTTCGTGTTCCTGGCGCCGGAACAGCTCGCCAAGGAGGAGGTGCTCGACCGGCTCGCGCGGCTCGACGTCTCGCTGGTGGTGGTCGACGAGGCGCACTGCGTGTCCGCGTGGGGCCATGACTTCCGCCCGGACTACCTGCGCATCGGGACCGCCCTGGACCTGCTGGGTCGCCCTCGCGTCGCCACGCTGACGGCCACCGCCGCACCGCCCGTGCGCGATGAGATCGTCGAGCGCCTCGGGCTGCAGGACCCGCGCGTCCTCATCCACGGCTTCCGCCGCTCCAACATCCGCCTCGAGGTGACCCGTGAGCTCGAGGACCACGCCAAGCGTGAGGCGGTCCTCGACGCCGTGACCGAGCTGACCCCGCCGGGACTGCTCTACGTCGCCACCCGCAAGGACACCGGACGGTATGCCGAGCAGCTGGCTGACCGTGGAATCCGCACGGCCGCGTACCACGGGGGTCTCACGGCGGACGAGCGCGCCTGCGTTCACGAGCAGTTCACGGAGGGCGACACCGACGTGGTCGTGGCTACGTCGGCCTTCGGGATGGGGATCGACAAGCCCGACGTGCACTTCGTCCTCCATGCCTCGGCACCCGCCTCGCTGGACAGCTACTACCAGGAGATCGGCCGCAGCGGACGCGACGGCGACCCCGCCTGCGCGCGGCTCTTCTACCGGCCGGAAGACCTGTCGTTGCAACGGTTCCTCACTGCGCACCATGCGGACGAGGAAGCGCTGCGCGCCACGTTCGCGCACGTGCGGTCCGCCGAGGGGCCAGTGCGGATCACGCGGCTGCGTCGGGAGGTCGACGCCTCGGCCCGCAAGGTGACCGCCGCGGTGAACCTCCTCGAGCAGGTCGGCGCCCTGCGGCCCACCCGCAAGGGGTACACCGCCGCCGAGCATTCCCTGGACGACGCCGTGGCGGCGGCCCTCGAGCTGTCCGAGGCGCACGAGCGGGTCGAGCGCTCGCGGGTGGAGATGATGCGCGGCTACGCCGAGACCACCGAGTGTCGCTGGCAGTTCCTGCTCGGCTACTTCGGGGAGCAGCTCCAGCAGCCGTGCGGCAACTGTGACAACTGCGACCGATCGGACGAGGGACACGTCGAGACCCGGCCGTCCGCGCGTCGACGTGATGCCGACACCCCGTTTCCCGTCGAGAGCCGGGTCGTCCACCGGGAGTGGGGCGCCGGCACGGTGATGAGCGTCGAAACCGACCGGCTCACCGTGCTGTTCGACGACGAGGGCTACCGGACCCTATCGCTGCCGATGGTGGAGGACACGGACCTGCTCGAGCCCGAGGCCTGAGCCCACAACCGGGCGGCCGTGTGGCAGCGTGGACCCGGCGCGCGGCACGTCCGCACGTCCACGTCCAACGATCCGCACCGCGACCAGGAGACCACATGCCCGGCGAGCGCCCACTCATCGGAATCGCACCCCGCTTCCTCAAGGGTGAGGACGGGAAGCTGGCGGACGCCGCAGCGCGACTCACGGTGCTCGAGTGCCTGGCGGCCGTCGGGTGCCAGCCGGTGATGCTCTACGTCGTCGACCCCGACGATCCCGACGAGGTGGCCGCGGTCGTGCGCAGCGTGGCCGGGCTCGTCTTCCCCGGTGGCGGTGACTCCGACCCGGCGCTCTACGGCCAGCCCGACCGCCACCCGGCCCTGCGCCTCGTGGATCCGCGGCAGGACGCGAGCGACCTCGCCCTGATCCGCGCCGCCGTCGCAGCCGGCGTGCCCACCCTGGCGATCTGCCGCGGGATGCAGACCCTCAACATCGCCCAGGACGGCTCCCTCATCCAGCACCTGGAGCCCGGCTCGGTCGCTCACTGGGAGCACGCCCACCGCATCAGGGTGAGCGAGCCGGACTCCCGCGTCGCGCGGATGTACCCGGACGGTGAGCTCACCGGCTGCTCCTACCACCAGCAGGCGGTCGACCGTCTGGGTGCGGACCTGCACGTGACCGCTCTGGCCGACGACGGTTGCATCGAGGCGGTCGAGCACCTCCACGCGCCGGTGCTGGGCCTGCAGTGGCACCCCGAGGTCACCCTCCCCGAGGTGCCGGAGCGACAGTTCGCTCCGTTCGCCTGGCTCGCGCGGGAGGCCGCCCGCCAGCCCGTCGCGTGACCGGTCGGA
>NZ_DASSTI010000118.1:0-8600 GCF_035708005.1 Segeticoccus sp.
CAGGCGCCCGTGCTCGTCGACCTCTTCGAGCGCGAGTTCATCGAAACCCAGGAGGCGGTCGGGATGACGATCGGTGGGCTCTTCCGCGACCGCGACGACCCGGACCGCTTCGTCTGGTGGCGCGGCTTCGCCTCGATGGAAACGCGCCGTCAGGCCCTCGAAGCCTTCTACGGTGGGCCCGTCTGGGCTCGTCACCGTGCGGCTGCGAACGCGACGATGATCGACAGCGACGACGTCCACCTGCTCCGCCCGACCGCGCCCGCCCATCCGCCTACTGCGCCGGTGCACCGGCAGGAGTCGGCCGGCGCCACGGAGTCCGCCGAGTGGCATGTCGCCGTCGCCTACACCTCCCCGCCGAGCACTCAGACCGAGGCGTGGCTGTGCACGGACCTGCACGCCCTCCTCGAGGACCGGCTCGGCACGACCGTCGCGATGTGGCGCACCGAACCTGCCACGAACACCTTCCCCGCTCTCCCCGTCCGGGAAGACAACACCCTCGTGTGGACCGCTGCCTTCCCCGACGCCGGCGCCCACGACGAGGCGTTCGGCCGGCTGGCTGCCGATCCGCTCTGGCGTCGCGAGATCGGCCCACGAATCGCCGAGACGGCCACCTCCCACCGCACCCTGCGGCTGCAACCCACCAGCCGCTCCCGCCACCCCGCCTGCGGGCTGCGAGAACCAACGGTCAGCCCTTGAGCTCCTCCAGCCGGGAGACCAGGTGCCGCCGCTCGGCGTCGTTGCCGCACAGGGAGATCGCCCGCTCGTATGCCGTCCGCGCACCGTCCGTGTCCCCCGCCCGGGCGAGCAGCTCGGCCCGGACCGCGGGCAGGCGGTGGCTTTCCGGCATACGGTCGTCGAGGCCCTCGAGCAGGGACAGGCCGGCGCGCGGCCCGTCCGCCTCCGCGACGGCGACGGCACGGTTCAGGGTGACCACGGGCGAAGGTGCGAGCGACTCGAGCTCGGCGTAGTGGCCCGCGATCCGGTCCCACCGCGTGTCCGCCGCGGTCGGCGCCGTGGCGTGCTCGGCGGCGATGAGCGCCTGAGCGAGGTAGCTGCCCTCCCGTCCCGCCACCGGTCGACCGACGTACGGCGCGAGCACGAACAGCGCTTCGGAGATCTCGTCGTGGTGCCACCGCTGCCGGTCCTGGTCCGGCAGCAGGATGGGCAGCCCGTCGGCGTCGGCGCGCGCATCCCGCCGGGAGTGCTGCAGCAGCATGAGCGCGAGCAGGAGGTCGAGGACCGGATCGCCCGGCAGCAACTCGCGCAGCAGCCGGGTGAGCCGAATCGCCTCACCTGCCACGGCGACTCGCACGACGTCCGGCCCCGAGCCGGGTGCGTAGCCGGCCGTGAACGCCAGGTAGACCACCTCGGCGAGGGTGGCCAGCCGCCCCGGCAGCTCCCCGGGGCTCGGCACCCGGAAAGGGGCCCCGCTCGCCGCGAGCCGCCGCTTCGCCCGGGTCAGCCGCGCGGCCATCGTCGGGCGGCTCACGAGGAACAGCCGGGCGACGTCCTCGGTCGGCACGCCGAGCACCAGCCGCAGCGTGAGCGCGCTGGCGGCCGAGCGCTCCAGCGCCGGGTGGGCGCACAGGAACACCAGCCGCAGCCGCTCGTCCTCCACCAGACCTCCCGGGTCAGCCATGACCCGCGCCGCCCGCTGGCTCACCTCGGCGTCCACCGCGAGCAGCGGTTCCTTGCGCGCCGCGACAGCTTCGGCGCGCAACCGGTCGAGCACGCGTCGCCGTGCCGCCGTGAGCAGCCACGCCGCCGGGTTCGTCGGTATGCCGTCCGCCGCCCAGGTGCGCACCGCCGCCTCGAACGCCTCGGCCAAGCCGTCCTCGGCGAGGTCCAGCCGGCGGTACTGCGCGACCAGCAGGGCCAGCAACCGGCCCCACTGGTCGCGCCAGACCTGCTCCAGCGCCTGCGCCGCGTCGCCCATCAGGCTCCGGTCGCGCCCTCGACCTCGATGGTGGGGCGCAGCTCGATCGTGTAGCCGCTGGGCAGGAGGCGACACAACTCCACCGCGACGTCGAGGTCGTCCACGTCGATGAGGTAGAAGCCCGCGACCTGCCTGGACGTCTCCGCGAATGTCCCCTCGGTGACGACGTGCTCGCCGGCCTCGGGGCGCAGCGTGGTGGCGGTGTCGCCGCGGGCGAGCGCCTCGCCCCCGAGCAGCCGGCCGCGTTCGCGCACGGCACGGTCGAACGCCACGTGTCGGCGGTGGACCTCCTGGCGCTCCGACTCGCTCGCGCGGTCCCAGGCTTGCGGGTCCTCGGCGAGCAGGACGAGGTAGCGCATCAGTGGTCGCCGCTCTCGAGCCGGCGGATCTCGAGGTGGTTGCCGGTGCGGGCGAGGTCCTCGCAGATCTTCAGCAGGTCCGCCTCGTCCTCGGACTCCAGCAGGTAGAAGCCGACGATCTGCTCGGCCGACTCGGTGAACGGCCCCTCGGTCACCGTCACCGCGCCGTCCGGCTCGAAGCGCATCGACGTCGCCTCCCGGGACGGGGTGAGCGGTGAGGCGGTGACGACCCGGTGGCCGTGCGAGGTGAGCTGGCGCCAGAACTCCTCGTGCCCCTTGAGGCCCTCGGCCAGCTCCTCTTCCGACAGCTGCGCCCACTCCTCCTCCGGTCCGGGCAGCAGGACCAGGTAGCGCGCCATCAGGGGCGCTCACTCGGGTCGACGCAGCGGCGCACCTCGAGGACCTGCTCGCGCTGGGCCAGCCGACCACAGACCTGCAGCAGGTCCTCGGGGTCGTTGGTCTCGACGAGGTAGAAGCCGGTGAGGTGCTCGGCCGCCTCGGCGAACGGCCCCTCGGTGACCGACACGTCGTCGAGCGACCCGCGGACCACCTTGGTCTCCTTGGAGGGGGTCAGCTCGGCGCCGCCGACCATGGTGTGCCCCCGCTCGGCGAGCAGCCGCGCGAACTCGCCGTGGTCGGCATACCCCTGCTTCTTCTCCTCGACGCTGGCACCGGCCCAGCGGTCCTCGCCGGTCGGGATCAAGATCGCGTACCTGGTCATGAGGTGCTCCTCTGCTCGGAGCCGCCCCCGTGGCGGCTCGTCATGGTGATGACGCGCGGGCCGACCCGAAATCGACAGCCGAACGGGAGTGGTTCAACGGCGGCGGACGCCGGCGACCAGGTCGAGCAGGCCGGCGAGCTCGGTGACGTCGTACCACGACAGCTCGACGTCCTCCACCTCCTGCGTCGGGTCGTCCTCGGCAGCGCCGGGCGGCACGACCGCGATGCCGTCCCCGACGTGGAAGGAGGCGATGCGCGCCAGCGGGACCTGCTCGGTGACCGTGACCGAGCAGGCGATCCGCCCCGCCGGGAGCTGCGCGGCAGGCGTGTCGACACCGGTGACCTCCTCCGGGGACACGTCGGCGGCCGCGACGACCACCCGCTCGCCGGCGTCCGCGGCGGTGGGCACCGCCTCGTGCGCGGCGTGCTGGAGGGCGAGGTACTCCAGTTCCTCCTCGTCGGCCCCCTTCTGCGACTGCTCGAGGGCGCGGGTGACCGCGCAGGCCGACCGGGGTGCCGGGAGGACCCGCTCGCGAGCGAGCGTGGCCAGGTCGGTCCTCGTGACCGGCAGGTAGACGCGGGTGCGGGGCATCAGGACTCCTCCTCGTACGGTGCGGCCGCGGGCAGCGGCGCCGGATCGTGCAGGGCTTGGGCGGAGGTGATGACCGAGGTCTCGATGACGGCGGACCGGCGGGCGGCGTCCATGAGGTTGCCGCCCATGACTTCCAGGTCGCGCCGACCGGGGCCCAGCACCGTGAGCTGCGCGCCGTCGGCGTGGACCTCGGCGACCTCGCGCAGGCAGCGGGCCGTGACGTGGTTGCGCCAGCGCCGCTCCATCCTCGTGGCGAACCGGTGCGGGGAGTCGACGTCGAAGCTCACCGAGGGCGCCAGGACGTAGACCTCGTCCAGGCCGCGCCCGACCATCAGGTCGACGCTGGTGGAGGACCAGGCCCCGCCGTCGATGTAGCGGTGCTCGCCGATCCGGATCGGTTCGTACCACCCGGGGATCGCGCACGAGGCCATGACGGCCCGCCAGAGGTCGGCCGGCGGCGTTCCGTCGCGGCCGAACGCGACCCGCTGCCCGGACTCGTAGTCCATCGCCACGACGGCCACCCCGTCGCGCTCGACCCAGCCGTTCGGCACGCAGTGCGCGACGAGCGCCCCGATGCCGTCCAGCCGACCGCGTCCCTCCGGGAGCAGGGCCGAGACCACCACCATCGGCGGGAGGGCTCGCAGGTAGCGAACCCCTTGCGACAGCAACGCCTTCGAGCCGATGCCGTGCTTGGGCTTGCCCGGCTTGGCGCCGCCGGTCGCCTCGCCGTAGTCGAAGAAGAAGCCCTCGAGCGGCCCGGAGACGAGCGGCTCGTCGCGCTGGTGGCGCAGCAGGTCGTCGACGCCGACCCCCGCGGCGAGCAGGGCCACCAGGACCGAACCCGCGGAGGTGCCGACGTATTCGTCGAACTCCCGCGCGTCCAGGCCGTATTCGAGCTCCAGCGCTCGCAGCGCACCCACCGTCCACGCCGCACCGAGGACGCCGCCACCTCCGAGCACCAGCCCCCGCCGTGGTCGCTCGCTCATCGGCGCCGCTCCGGGCGGGGCGTCTCCCGGCGGGGCGGCTGGTCGACCAGTTCGGCGAGCGCGTCGACCAGGCACTGCTCCAGCACGTGGATGTCGGACATGGCCTCGCGGTCGCCGTTGAGCCCGTAATAGACCGAGCCGAGGTATGACGTGAGCCCGATGGACAGCGCCTGTCCCCTGGCGAGGGGCATCACCGGGTAGGTCGCGAGGAGGAGGGCGCCTCCGGCATACATCTCCTGCTGCGGGCCGGGCACGTTGGTGATGACGACGTTGAACAGGCGACGGGACATGGCGCTGCCGAGGCGGGCGCCGAGGGAGTGCAGGGTGGGCGGCGCGAAACCGGCGATGCCCGCGATGGTCTGGGCGCCGAGGGCCTGGCCGCCCTCCATCTGCTGGCGCATGGAGAAGGCGATCTGGTGCAGCCGCATGGCCGGGTTCGGCTCTCCGACGGGCAGGTCGACGAAGCAGGCGGCCATCTTGCTGCCCAGGCGGCCAGCGGTGCGGTCGTCGCCGTAGACGCTGACCGGCACCATCGCGCGCACGGTGGTGCCGCCCGACACCGACTCGCCGCGGGTGAGCAGCCAGTTGCGCAGGGCGCCGGCGACCGTGGCGAGGACGACGTCGTGGACCGACACGTCGTCGCTGAACGTGCCGCGCGCCAACCGGCTCCGGGCGGTGCGGTAGTCCTCCAGGTCGGTGGCGACCATGGCGAAGCGACGCGCCTCCCCCACGTGGGCGTTCAGCGGGCTGTGCGGCGCCGGCCGCGCGGCGCTGCGGAACACCGCCTCGGCGACCCCGCCGGTGGCACCCACCACCCGGCCGGCGAGCGCCCGCACGTCGGCGAGGCCGCCCCGGACGTTCTCGATGACCTGGTTGGGCCGACGGACCGCGTCGACGAGGGCGCCAGTGAGCAGCTCGAGGTCGCTGGGCTCGCGCACCGGGTGCCAGCTGTGCTCGACCGGCGCCTCGCCCTTCTCGCCGTCCACGACGATCTGCCCGATGTCGACGGCGTTGATCCCGTCGACGAGCGCCTGGTGGGTCTTGGTGACGATCGCGAGCCGGCCGCCGGCCAGTCCCTCGACGAGGTAGACCTCCCACAGCGGCCGGCCCCGGTCCAGCGGCCGGGCCTGCACGCGCGCGACGAACTCCTCCAGCTGCTCGTCGCTGCCCGGGCGCGGCAGCGCCGAGCGGCGCACGTGGTAGCTGACGTCGAAGTCCTCGTCGTCCACCCAGACCGGGTTGGCCACGTGCCCGGGCAGCTCGCGCACCCGCTGCCGGTAGCGGGGCACGTAGGCGATCCGGTCCGACACCAGCCGCACCAGCTGGTCGTGGTCGAAGCCCTCCTCGGGCGGCTGGAACACCATGACCGAGCCGACGTGCATGGCCGCCGCCGGCTCCTCCAGGTAGAGGAACGACGCGTCCAGCGAGGTCAGGCGGTCAGGCACGGGCCCATCGTGTCAGACCGCGTCGTGCGCGGCGGCTCCTCCGGCCGCCCTCCACGCCGGACAGCCGGGCGGCGAGGTCGGCGATCGCCCGGGCGGCCGGCGAGCCGGGCGCGTGCTCGGCCAGCGAGCGGCCGGCCAGCATCGCCGCGTCCAGTGCGGCACGGTCGTCGGGCACCAGCCACGGATCCGGTATGCCGGCAAAGCGGCCGAGTGCCTCCCGCACCTGGTGCTCGGGCCGGTTGCCGACGGCTGCGGCGCGGATCTTGGTGACGACGACCGTGGGCTCGGCCGCCACGACCTCCGTGAGCTCCTGCAGGCCGCGCACGAGCCGCTGCAGGCCGACCGGGTCGGCGGAGCCGACGGCCAGGACCTCGTCGGCGGCCTCCAGCGCCACGAGGGTGGTCGCGTTGCGGCGGGGCGCGCGGGTGTCGTAGCTGAGCTCCTCGTCGTCCTCGAGGCTGAAGCCGCAGTCGACGACGACGAACCGGGCGAGCTGCCGGCCCAGGTCGAGGACGTGCTCGACCGCGCGCTGGCGCAGCTCGGGCCAGCGCTCGGCCTTGGGCAGGCCGGTCAGCACGCGCAGCCCGGGGAGCGCCTCCGGCGCGAGCCGGGCGAGGGCCGGCAGGTCGAGGGTGCCCTGCTCGGAGGCCCGGGCGGCGGCCGCGAGGCCGGGCGCCTCGTCGAGCAGCGACAGCCCTTGGGCGACCGAGGCGCCGTAGGTGTCGGCGTCCACGAGCAGGGCCGAGCCGGTGCTGCGGGCGAGCTCGACGGCGAGGTTGACCGCGACCGTGGTGCGCCCCGGCGCCCCGGCCGGTCCCCAGACAGCGATGAGGGCACGCGGTCCCGGCTCGTCGGCGGGCGGCTCGTCGTCGGCGGGCGGCTCGTTCGACGGGTCGAGGGCCTCGACCGCCTCGGCGCCGGTCGGTTCGCGCGCCGAGGCGGCCGCCGCAGGGGGCGTCCCTGCGCCGGGGTCGAGATCGGCCAGCGGGCGAAACCGGCTGCGCCCAGCCTCGGCCCCGCCACCGGCCTGGTCCTGCCGCGCCGCCGGGGCGGGTCGCTCGACGCGCTCGAGGGCCTCGGCCACCTCGTCGGTGGCGGCGTCGGCCGGGAGCACGGTCACCAGTCCCAGCTGGCGCAGCCGCCGCTCCTGCTCCTCGTCCCCGGAGGCGTGCACGCCGATCACGCCGAGCCCGGCCGCGGCCAGGTCGCCCAGGGCGGTGCGGTCCAGGCCGCGCAGGTCGCCGGTCACGACGGCCACGGCACCGACGCCCGAGGCGGCGACCGCCAGCAGGTCCGCGAGGTCCACACAGCGCCGCACGACCGTGCAGCCGGGCGCCCGCCCGAACGCGGTCGCCACCCGGCCGTCCAGGGCCGGGCTCGCCGCGAGCAGCAGGTCCACGCTCATGAGGCGTCCCGCACGGGCGACCCCGGCACCGGCACCAGGGTCACCCGGGAGCCGGCGTCCACGGCGGCGATCACCTGCTCGACGGCCTCGTCCGGCACGAGGACCTGCACGGCGGTGTCGGCGGCGGCGACGCCCAGCCCGGAGGAGCTCTTCGGCATCCGCGCCACCGTGGCCGACGGCAGCATGCGCTGCGGCTTGGTCCACGTCTCGCGGGCGGCGTCGTCGACCCGCTTGCTGACCCAGACGTCGACCACCGAGCCGACGACGAGACCGTGCACCGACGAGGCGTCGACCGGCACGCTCACGGCCTTGACGCCGACCTGCTCCTTGTCGCCGAGCGCACTGCGCGGCAGCAGCTCCCCGGCGCGCACCTCGCGCAGCACGAAGCTGTCGTGGGGCAGCGGACGCGAGCCGTCGGCATACAGGCTGAGGTCCTCGGCGCGCACGGCGACACGCTTGACGTCGCCCTCCCCGAGCCGGTGACCGGGCACGAGGGTGCGGGTGGCGGCATACACCGGGACCGTGTCGTCCGCGGCGGCCACCACCTTGGCGCCGGCCACGATCGAGACGAGCACCAGGACGACCCCGACGAGCAGCCGGGTGTCCGTCCACGAGGGTCGCTGCAGGCGCGCGGCGGTCGGTCTCGACAGCTCCGATGAGTCGGGCACGGGTTCCCCTTCGAGCAGGCGTCCTTGCGTTCTCCCCCGGGACTCGCCGATCCTGCCACCTCACGGCTCCCGAAGGCCAAACCGGCTCTCAGCATGCCGCGTCCGTCCACCTGCGGGTAGCGTTGTCCACAGGCTGTGACGGGAGGCGACACGACGCAAACCGATGCGGTGCATGATGTCGGGGAACCTCTGGACAGCGCCGTACGATCTAGGTCAAGAATTGGTCAAGTGCCCTACCGGAGGGAGGCGGTTCCCCTGACCGCTTCCGTCCCCCACTGCCCTCGGGAGTCCCCACATGCCGCAACGGTTCATCCAGCTGTCCGACGTCGCCGAGACGCTGAACATCTCCTCCGCACAGGCCTACGCCCTGGTCCGCTCCGGTGAGCTGCCGGCCATCAAGGTCGGTGGCCGGGGCCAGTGGCGGGTCGAGGCCACCGAGCTCGAGAACTACATCCAGCGGATGTATGCCGAGACCAAGACCTTCGTGCA
>NZ_DASSTI010000119.1:0-2314 GCF_035708005.1 Segeticoccus sp.
GTCGCCCCGGACCTCCTGGGCAGCAGGATCAGGCACGCCGGCGTCACCGTCCGCCTCACCGAGGTGGAGGCCTACGACGGGATGAACGACCCCGGCAGCCACGCCTACCGCGGTCCGACACCGCGGACCACGGTGATGTTCGGGCCGCCGGGCCACCTCTACGTCTACTTCAGCTACGGGATGCACTGGTGCTGCAACCTCGTCTGCGGCGAGGCGGGCCGCGCCAGTGCGGTCCTGCTGCGGGCCGGTGAGGTCGTCGCCGGCCTCGACCTGGCCCGGGAGCGTCGCGGCGGGATGCGCGACCGGGACCTGGCGCGCGGTCCCGCCCGGCTGGCGCAGGCCCTGGGGCTCACCGGCGCCCAGAACGGCGCGGACGTCACCTCATCCGGCGGCGAGGTGCGGGTATGCCGTCCGCTCGCCACCGAGCCCACCGCGGGCCTCGTCCGGTCCGGGCCGCGGGTGGGGGTGAGCGGCGCGGGTGGCGACGGGACGGCATACCCGTGGCGGTTCTGGCTCGAGGGCGAGGCCACCGTCTCGGCCTACCGGCCGGGTGGCGCACGGAAGCGACGGCGTACCAAACCGGTTGCAGGCCGCGAGGGCGCGTAGGGCAGGCTGGTCACCGGGCCGCCACCCGGGCGGCTGACGACGTGAAGGGAACACCGGGGTGGACGACGTCCTCGACGAGTTGCACTGGCGTGGTCTGGTCGCCCAGACCACCGACGAGGAGGCGCTGCGGAAGGCGCTGGCGGAGGGGCCGATCACGGCCTACTGCGGCTTCGACCCCACGGCACCGAGCCTGCACTTCGGCCACCTGCTGCAGCTCATCGTGCTGCGCCACCTGCAGCGCGCCGGTCACCGCGTCATCTGTCTGGTCGGGGGGTCCACCGGACTGATCGGGGACCCGCGGCCGACCTCCGAGCGGGTGCTGAAGTCCAAGGAACAGACGGCCGAGTGGGTGGGCCGGATCCAGCAGCAGGTGCGTCCCTTCCTCGACTTCGACGGGAACAACCCGGCGACGATGGTCAACAACCTCGACTGGACGGCGCCGATCTCCGCGATCGACTTCCTCCGGGACCTCGGCAAGCACTTCCGCGTCAACGCGATGCTGCGCAAGGACGCGGTGGCGGCACGGCTGGAGAGCCAGGACGGCATCTCCTACACCGAGTTCAGCTACCAGATCCTGCAGGCCCTGGACTTCCTCGAGCTGTTCCGCACGCGGGGCTGCACCCTGCAGACCGGGGGACAGGACCAGTGGGGAAACCTCACCGCGGGCGTGGAGCTGATCCACAAGGTCGAGGGGGCACAGGCACACCTGCTGACGACCCCGCTGATGACCGATGCCGCAGGCAGGAAGCTGGGCAAGTCCGAGGGCAATGCCGTCTGGCTGGACGGTGAGATGACCTCCCCGTACGCCTTCTACCAGTACTGGATCAATGCCGAGGACGACCTGGTGGTCAGGCTGCTCAAGGCGTTCACCGACCGATCACGCGAGGAGATCGACCAGCTGGCGCACGAGGTCGAGACCGAACCCTTCAAGCGGCGGGCCCAACGGACCCTGGCGGCCGACATCACGAGCCTCGTCCACGGGCCCGAGGCGACCGAGGCCGTCCAGGCGGCCAGCGAGGCGCTCTTCGGCAAGGGCGACCCCGCGGTACTGGACGTGCGCACCCTGCGGGACGCCACCTCCGAGCTGCCGGGCGCCCCGGTGCCCGTGGGCACGCCGCTGGTGGAGGCGTTGGTGGCCGTGGGGCTGGCCGACAGCCGCGGTGCGGCTCGCCGGCTGCTCGCCGAGGGCGGCGTCTCCGTCAACAACGTCAAGGTCGCCAAGGACACGGGCGCCGACACGGTGCTCGACGAGGGCTCGTTCCTGCACGGCCAGGTCGCCCTGCTGCGGCGGGGCCGCAAGTCGCTCGCGGCCGCTCGGCACCCCGATTTGGCGTCCTGAGCTCTGACCCCGTAATGTTCTCGTCGTCAGCCCGACAGGGAGGAACGGACACCGCACAGCGGAGGCCGGTCCCGCGGGCAGAATCCCACTCAGAACCACTGGACCGACGGTCCGCTGCGCCCTTCCGGGCGCTGGGAGCGGCTCCGAGAGTCTGGTAGAGTGGAACACCGCGCCGCAGGGAAGGCCTCCGCAAAGGGGCCGGCCCAGAGGGCGCAGCGATCAAAACATCCCGGATCTGGCCTGTGTGGTTGGTGATGGTGTGTGTCTGATCTTTGAGAACTCAACAGCGTGTCAAAAATCGATGCCAATAATCTCGTCGGGGTTGGTGGCTGGGTGGCTTTTGTGGTTGTCTGGTTGCTGGCCTTTTGG
>NZ_DASSTI010000120.1:0-45178 GCF_035708005.1 Segeticoccus sp.
TCCACGGCCATCGGCGCCTACTCAGCTCCTCGCCTGCTCAGCTCCTCGAGAGGACGACCTTGAGCGCTTCGGTGCGCGCGGCGTCGCCGAAGGTGGCGTAGGCCTGCTCGAAGTCGTCCAGGCCGAACCGATGGGTCACGAACGGACGGAGGTCGATCTGGCGCCGTGCCAGCAGCCGCAGCAGGGTCGGCATCGAGTACGTGTCGACCAGCCCGGTAGTCACGGTGATGTCCCGGATCCACAACCGCTCCAGGTGCAGCTGGGCGGGCGCCCCGTGGACGCCGACGTTCGCCAGCCGACCGCCCGGACGCAGCAGCGCCGCGCACTGCTCGAAGGTCTCCGGGATGCCGACGGCCTCGATGGCCACGTCCAGGCCTCGGCCATCGGTGAGCTCGCGCAGCCGAGCGACGTCGGCCTCCGCCGGGTCCAGGGCCGCGTCCGCGCCGAAGCGCAGCGCCGCCTCGCGGCGCGACGTGGCCGGGTCGACCACGATCACGTGGGCGGGGCTGAACAGCCGGGCGGCCATCACCGCCGCGAGGCCAATCGGTCCGGCACCCACCACGACGACCGACTCCCCAGGCGTCACCCCCGCGTTGAGCACACCCACCTCGTATGCCGTGGGGCCGATGTCCGCCAGCATCAGCACCTCCTCATCGGAGACGCCCGCGGGAACCTGGTAGGTGGAAGTGTCGGCGAAGGGGACCCGTGCCTGCTCGGCCTGGACCCCGTCGGTGGTGTGCCCGAGGATCCACCCGCCGCCACCGGTGCACTGGCCGTAACGTGCCCGCCGGCAGAACTCACAGCGGCCGCACGATGAGATGCAGGAGACCAGCACCCGGTCGCCGGGGCGCACGCTCTTGACACCACTGCCGACCTGCTCGACGGTGCCAACGGCCTCGTGGCCGAGCACCGTCCCCTCACGTACCTCGGGAACATCGCCCTTGAGGATGTGCAGGTCGGTGCCACAGATCGTGACCGCGTCCACGCGCACGATCGCGTCGGTGTCGTCCCTCAGCGTGGGATCCGCCACCTCCTGCCAGTCGCGCTTCCCGGGTCCTTGGTAGACCATCGCCTTCATCGCGCACTCCTTCTTGCCAGCTTGGATGCCCAGGCCCACGAGCGCTGCTCCCTGCCCAGCGCTCGTAGGCGTGGGGCCAAGTCCCACTCTTGCCGTTGAGCGGCCTGCCGGTCAGGGACGAAGGTCCCACCTCCTCGCCATTCCCCGTCGTCATCCGTCCATAGCGGGACGAAGGGCCCGGGTGCTCAACCCGGCCGCCGAGCACACTCGGAGACAGGCACGAGGGAATGGAGCAGGTCATGAGCGGTGCACTCTCCGGTGGCGGCCCCGTGGTGGTCGGCTACCGCGACGAAACGAGCGGCGCGGCCCTGCAGTGGGGCGCCGCGGAGGCGGGCCGGCGCGGCGTGCCATTGCGCGTGATCCACGCCTACTGCCCGGACCCGATCTCCCCGTTGGCGTGGGGGGTCCCGCTGCCGATCGACGACGCCCGTGACTTCGGGGCGATGATGCGCGCCAACGCCCGCAGCATTCTCGAGGACGCGCTGGAACGAGTACGCACCCGTTGGCCGGAACTGCCACTCAGCTCGGCGCTCGTGTCGGTGTCGCCTAGTGCGAGCCTGGTGGAGTCCTCTCGCCATGCCGGACTGGTGGTGGTCGGGCGCGCCGCGGAGCGGTCCATGGCACACGGGTCCACAGCGCTCACGGTCGCCGCGCATTCCCAGGCGCCGCTGGTGATGGTCCCCGCCGTGGCTGGCGAGCATGTCTCCCCGGTGGCCCCAGACGACGACCACCGTCAGCTGGGAGCCGGCAAAGTGGTCGTGGGAGTGGACGGCTCACCCGAGTGCGCCGGCGCCCTGGAGTGCGCCTTCGTGCAGGCAGCCGCACGACGCGTGCCACTCTTGGTGGTCCACGCGACGTGGTGGCGGCCGGTCTCCGGGCAGGATCCCGTCACGCTGGCATTCGACGTGTCCGGCGGTGAGCGCGGCCGGCAGGACTTCCTAGGGCTGGGGCACTGGATGGCTCGCTACCCCGACGTAAAACTGTCCTGTGCCCTTGCGCGCCTACCCGTTGGTGACGCGCTGGTGGAGATCTCGCGTGGCGCAGAGCTCCTGGTCGTCGGCACCCGCGGACATGGAGGATTCAGCGACCTCCTGCTCGGATCGGTGAGCCGCGACGTGCTCGTGCACGCGACCTGCCCTGTCGCAGTGGTCCGCCGGGTGCCCAGTGCCGGGTTGGAGGACCTGGACGTGGAATCACCGGCGCGGGAGCAGCTGACGGTCTCGTAACCAAGGAGGGGCGTCGTGTCGGTCAACGGTCCCGTAGCATCCGCGACGACCTCACGGTGCGCTGACGATCGTGATGAGCTCGGCCTCACGAACGCCGAGGCGGCGGCTCGACTGGCCGCAGACGGGCCGAACCAGCCCCCGGCGACCCCACCGGTCGCCCTCTGGCAGCGGGTGGTGGCCAGCGCGCGCGACCCGCTAGTCCTGCTCCTGTTGTTCGCCGTCGCTCTCACCATTGTCACGCGTGACTGGACCGATGCCATGGTCATCGGAGCGGTAATCGTCATCAACACCACCCTCGCCGTCCGGCAGGAGATCACCGCCGATGCGGCGGTCCGTGCGCTGGCGGCGCTGACAACTCCCTTGGCGAGGGTGCGGCGGGACGGCAGCGAGCAGAGCCTGCCAGCGGACCAACTGGTCCCCGGCGACCTCATCCTGCTCGCCGAGGGCGACCTCGTCCCGGCCGATTGCCGCCTGCTGCAGGCGGCCGCACTTCGGGCTGATGAGTCGCTGCTGACCGGGGAATCGGCGCCGGTCGACAAGGCGGCTGCGGACGGCCCCGATCGGGAGGGTGAGCTCTTCGCCGGCACGGTCGTCGTCCACGGCCGCGGGTCGGCGCTCGTCACCGCGACGGGGCCGCGGAGCACGCTCGGACGGATCGCCACCATGGTGCAGCGGCGCCGGACGCCGACTCCGCTTGAACGCCGGTTGCGCGGGCTCTCCGCCACCTTGGCGGTCGCCGCACTGGGGTTGTGCGCTGGCGTGTTGGTTCTCGGCCTGCTCCGGGGCGAACCGCTGGAGCTCATGGTGCTCACCGCGATCAGCCTCGCCGTGGCAGCGGTGCCGGAGTCGCTGCCCGCGGTGGTGACGATCACTTTGGCGCTGGCCGCCCGCCGGATGGCCAAGGCCCACGCCGCGGTGCGGGTCCTGTCGGCCGCCGAGGCACTGGGCGCCGTGACCCTCTTGGCGACTGACAAGACGGGGACGCTGACCGAAGGCCGGATGCGTGTCGGACAGCACTGGTCGCCGGCGTCGACGGACCCCACGCTGCTGTGGGAGGCAGTGGTGCTCTGCAACGACGCAGCGATCCACGGCGATGGTCAGGAGATCGGCGATCCCATGGAGGTCGCGCTGCTGCGCGGAGCGGCCGCGGCGGGGGTCGACGTCGCCGTTCTGCGCTCGCGGTGGCGCCGGTACGACGAGTTGCCGTTCGACAGCATCCGCAAGCGGATGACCACCGCGCACGTCGACGGTGCAGGGCAGCGGTTGGATATCTGCAAGGGGGCACCCGAGCAGGTCCTCACCCCTGAGCTGCTGACCGAGCCACCGTCGCTGATCGCCGATGCCCGCCGTCAGGCGGACGAGATGGCCGCGGCGGGTGCCCGAGTGCTGGCGGTCGCCCAGAAGGCTCACGCTCCAGCAGGACTCGAGGAGCGCGGTCTTCGGCTGCTGGGGCTGGTCGGGCTGCTGGACCCGGCGCGCAGCAATGCCCGCGACACCCTGGACACCTGCCGTGGCGCCGGCATCGACATCGCGCTGGTGACCGGAGACCACCCTGCGACCGCGGCAGCGATCGGAAAAGCCGTGGGGCTGGTGGGCCCACCAGTCGACCTGGGACCGTGGAGCGAGGATGTTGATGAGCGGGGCTTGCTCGCTGCGCGCGTGATTTCGCGCACAACCCCGGAGGACAAGCTCCGACTGGTCCGCGGCTGGCAGGCACAGGGACACGTCGTCGCCATGACCGGCGACGGCGTCAACGACGCACCTGCGCTGCGGCAGGCCGACATCGGGGTCGCCATGGGCGGCCGTGGGACCGAGGTCGCGCGACAAGCCGCCGACCTGGTCCTGCTCGACGATGACCTGGCCACCCTGGTCGTGGCCGTCCGCGAGGGGCGACGCGCCTACGCGAACCTCAGGCGCTTCCTCGCCTACGGACTCAGCGGTGGCGCCTCCGAGATCCTCGTCATGGTCGCCGGGCCGCTGCTCGGTCTGGGACTGCCGCTCTTACCGGTGCAGATCCTGTGGATCAATCTGCTGACCCACTCCTTCGCCGGCACCGCCCTAGGGCTGGAGCCGGCCGATCCGGGCGTGCTCGACCGCGGCCCGCGATCCCCCAAGGAGGCCGTGCTCGGTGGCGGACTGTGGTGGCGCACGTCGTTGCTGGCTGTGCTCATCGCCCTCGTCACCCTGGGCGCCGCACGAGTCGTCGACGCCCCGCTCACCCAGTCGATGGTCCTGTTCACTCTGGGCGCCGCTCAGCTCGGCGTCGGCTGGGGCGTGCGGGCCCGCGGCGGACGGCGTCGAACTCGGCAACGACTGACGCTGCCGCTCTCCCTCGGCGCCGCCGGCTTCCTCCTCCTCGCGCCGGCATTGTTCCACCCCCTCCAGCTGCTCCTGACGGCCCAAGCGGTCAGCCCGGTCGGCTGGGGGCTCGTGGCCGGGGCCTTTGCCCTCACCGCCATCGTCTCTGGGCGGCTACGGCCCCAGGTCTGGTGAAGGCGCCGGCCGTCCACACACGGCATACTGTCCAGCGGACGAGTGCACACGCTGGCGACGTGTCCCTTGCTCAGCAGCGAGGGAGCGGGCTGCTGTAGGTGGTCTTGCTCGGCGTGGCGAGGTAGTAGTCGGTGACGTAGCTGCCGTCGCCGAGACGGTCCCAGACGTTCGTGGTGCCGACCATGGAGCCGGCCCGCTGGCACACGACCCGGGCGAGCGCACCGGCCCCGAGGGACCCGGTGACCGGGTACGACGTCCCAGGGCCGCTGCGCGTGTTGACCCCGGTGGAGGGGGCAACCTGGTAGGGGTAGCGGCACGGCGGGGCCCCACCGCTCCACGTCGTCTGGGACGGGGTGCTGACGTAGTAGTCGGTGACGTACGCGCCACTGACCAGCTTGTCCCACACCTTCGTGCTCGCCACCGTGGCGCCCGCCGCCTGGCAGGCGACGGACACCGCGGACCCGGGCTGGTGCGTCTCCACCACCGGGTACGACGTGGACGGGCCGCTGCGCCCGTTCAGGGCGGCGCTGCTGGTCACCCGGAAAGTCCTCGGGACCGTCGCGACCGGCGCGTACACCTGGTCGCTGTCGATGTTCATGGACACCCCGCCGTAGCTCTCGACATGGTCACCGCGGTACTGCTTGGCCCGCTGACCCAACGGCCACTGGGTGTCGGGCACCCCGGCCCACCCGCGCAGCGCCGGGTCGAGGTCGTAGCGGGCGATCCAGATCGCGTCGGGCCGAGCGTAGGAAGGAGAGGAGTAGGCGGCCGACAGGTGCTGGGTCCCGGAGGAGAGGTTGACGTAGACCCCGGAGAGGTAACCACGGGTGTGCAGCCGCTGGGTCCAGCCCGTGGCGTAGTTGAGCACCGCGACCCTGCAGGTGGTGTCAGTGGTGGAGTAGTTCTCGATGTCGTTGTAGAAGGCGCTGCCGCCGGCCATCCCCAGGACGGTTCCGGCGCGTACCGCATCGTCGGCCGCGGTCGCACCCTGCGCCCGAGCGGTTGCGGGGTCACGGCTGATCTTCGGATCCGTGGGACGGGCGCCGCAGGGCGGTTGAAGTCCCTTGTAAATGGGCAGGATTCGCCACCCGAGATCCGTGACGCCGGTGACCCAGTCGCGGGTGAGGTTGTCCTGCCGGCAGGTGCGGCTCGCCCCGCCGATGTAGGCGCCGACCCCGCGGTACGGCGAGCCGGTCCACGCCTTCATGGTGGCCAAGGATGGCGCGGCACAGGTGTCGAAGGCCAGCCCCTTGAACTGCCTGGCGCTGGCCGCCGGGGCGTAGTGCACGGCGGTTGCCGGACCCGTAGTAGAGATGGACACCGGAGCGCTGCCCACGGTGGGGGACGTGACCAGCGCGCTGCCCACCAGCAGGCCCGCGGGAAGGATCGACAGAACACGGAACATGACGCCTCCTGAGTGATGGGCGGTGGTCAGAGTCGGCGGACCTCGCGCAGGATTGCGACCTCGTCGGGATCGGAGCCATCCCTCACGGCTCTCGTCGAGGAGGCCAGCAGGTGCCCCGACGGGGTGCTCGCCAGCTCCAGCTCCAGACGAAGGATGTCCGCCCGGTCCTCGAGGAGCTCGGACAGCTGCGCCAGGAGGGTCGGCAGGCGCTGGGTCAATGTGCGGGTCGCTCTCGCCAGCCACCCGCCATCCTTCGCCGAGCAGAGGCCACGGATGGCCGCCGTGACCTCGGCAGGGTCGGGCGGCAGGCACAACGCGACAGGGGTTGCACGCTCCGCCCCGGTATCGCGGAGGAAAGAGAGTTCGGCGGTGACGCCCCACCGCCGGTGGCGACGGAGGGTGAGCTGGAGGTCCAGGTCGGAGCCCGGCTGGCTCTGGATGACGAGCCCCTCCTCGCAGTACTCACGTCGGGCGACGGCCGCGCGCAGCTGCTCCGCGGAGGGGACGTTCCGCATGGTCGTCGGCTGGGGATCGGGTGTGCCGTCCGACCGGCAGGCGGTGACGGTCACCGGCAGCCGCAGCAACGACGTCGCCTCGACTGCGGTGTCGGCGTCGTCGACGACGATAACCGGCACGTGCGGGACGTCATACGCGCGCAGGAGTGCGGCGGTCTCCGTGTAGGTCATCCAGCCGGCACGTCCGAAATCGTTGTGGCACAGCGCTCCCCGTATGCGTGCGTCCAGGCCGTGTCCGAAGTGCTCCGCACGGTCGGTATGCCGTGCGCGTGCTGCATCCGCCGCCACCCGGCCGGCTTCCGCAGCCGAGTCAGCAGTCCGGACCCCGTGCCGCCGGCACCAGCTGGTGACCTGATCGGCGTCCACGTCGATCGGGTCGACCAGCACCACCAACGCCACGCCGCAAGCGGCGTGCACGCGGGCGAGGGCTGACGGGTTCGTGACCGAGAGCGCCTCCACCACGGCCACCCGGGGACCGGTGCCGCCGGCCGCGGCAGCGACCACGTCCGGAGCGGTCAGGACTCGGGATTTCCCTGCTGGCACGACGAGGGCGACGTCCAGTCCGGCTTGCCGCAGGGACTGCTGCAGCGCGAGCGCTTGCTTCGCGTGCGGCAGCAGGTATCCGGTCCCGTGGGTAAGCGGCAGGGGCAGTGCTGGCGACGCCGAGGAGAGCTGCACCGGACGAGTGGTGACCGAGCGCGCACGGGACGACAGGTCTCGCTGTGCGACGGCACGCCGGTAACCGGCGAGGTCGCTTAGCCCGACGTGGATCGACAGCGAGTCGGCCTCGGCTCGTGGCACGGTCGGGGGCCCCAGGTGCCGCAGCAGGTCCAGCACCTGTGCGTTCGTCCGCAGCACCTCGGCGCAGAGTTGCCGCACCCCGCGGACGAGGGAGCGGGCGACGAGGTCCTCGGCGAGCAGTGTCCCGATGCCCGCAGCCTGCACGGTGTCATCGACGACGAGTGCCAGCTCGGCCCGATGGACTGTCATCGGATGTGTGGAGCCGACCCCGACCACCTGACCGCCTCTCACGGCGACGACCGCGTCCAGGGTGGCTTCACCGGTCAGCAGACGCGTGAGGTAGCCCTCGGCCACGACCGACGAGGTGCCGAAGAACCGTTGGTAGCGGCTCCGCGGCGACAGGTGGTGGCAGAGCGCCGCGAGCGCCGGGACATCGCCCGCGGTGACCGGCCGCACGTGCAGGGGGCTTCCGTTGGCGTCCAAGGCGTCATAACCCTCGGGCACGAGGACGCGGGTCGACACCCGCGACGGGCTCCGCGGTGCAGCGACGGCGCTCACGGCGCTTCCACCCCACCCGACAGTTCAGCCGCGGTCGACCGCGATGCGACGTGCGCTGTGCTGTGGCGGCGCGGCGGGCATACGGACCTCGAGCACGCCGTCTCGGTACGACGCGGACACGACCTCCACGCTGGTCCCCGGCGGCAGCGGCACCCGGCGCAGGAACCGCCCGTAACGGAACTCCGTTCGATATCCGTTGCTGTCCCGGTCCTCCACGGACTGGTGGCGTTCGGCGTGAATGGTCAGCGCGTTGTCCTCCACCACGACTTCGATGTCCTTGTCGGGGTCGAGACCGGGCAACTCGGCGCGAATCACCAGCTGCCCTTCCTCCACCGCCTCCTCGAGCCGGATCGGATGGGAGCTCGCCGCCTCCTCCGATGAACTCCCCTGGGCGGTATCGAAGGGCCACGTCGTCCAGAACAGCCGGGCCAGGTCGCGTGCCGTGGGCAGCTGCAGCACGGTTGAGGGCTCAGGTCCAGGGGTGAGCTCAGTGGGTTGACGGGTCATCTGGGTGTCCATGACGGTTCTCCTATTCGATCGGTCGGGAATGGACGTCACAGGTCAGGTGGGTGTGGTGCCCGGCGTCGGGTCGCGAACGTCACCGGCGACACGCAGGACGGCCGCGCCCCCGCGCCCCTCGGCGACGTGGCGCAACGCTTGGTCTGCGTCCTCGAACTCGTACAGCGTGGTGTGCGCGCGGACCCCCAGGCGGGCGGCGAGGCGGAGGAACTCCTCTCCGTCGCGGCGGGTGTTGCTGGTGACGCTGCACAGGGAGCGTTCGCGGAACAGGTGCCGCTTGTAGTCGAGGGTCGGAACGTCGCTCATGTGGATACCGGCCAGGGCGAGGCTGCCACCGTCGTCCAGCGCCTCCAAGGCGACCGGGACCAGCTCACCGGCGGGGGCGAAGATGATGGCCGAGTCCAAGGGCACCGCAGGAGTTCCGTTCGGTCCGGACACGGAGGTGCAGCCGAGCTCCTTGGCCAGCAGCTGGGCGCGCTCACCCCGGGTCATCACGTGGACCTCGGCTCCTTGGGCGAGCGCAACCTGCGCCACCAGGTGGGCGCTGGCACCGAAGCCGTAGAGGCCGAGCCGTCCCGCCGGTGGCAGGTTGGCCCGACGCAGCGACCGGTACCCGATGATGCCAGCACACAGCAGCGGTGCCGCGTGGACGTCGTCGAACGACTCCGGGATGCGGTACGCGTACGCCTCCGGCACGAGCGCGAACTCGGCATAGCCGCCGTCGGCGTCCCAGCCGGTGTAGAGCGATCGCTGGCACAGGTTCTCCCGCCCCGAGTGGCACCAGCGGCACTGCCCGCAAGTCTGGCGCAGCCACGCGATGCCCACTCGCGCCCCGAGCGGGAGTCGTGTGCTGGCCGGGCCCCGCTCGACCACCTCACCCACCACCTCGTGTCCGGGCACCACGGACGGTTGCCGCGGCGCGAGGTCACCCTCGGCCAGGTGCAGGTCGGTCCGGCAGACGCCGCAGGTACGGACCCGCACGAGGACCTCCGAGCCACGGGGAACCGGCTTCGGTCGCTCGGCCGGGACGAGCGGGGAACTGTTCAGTGGTCCTGGGTGGATAACGCTCCACGCACGCATCTGTGGTTTCACCGGCGCCTCCCGACCGAGCCGTGACCTCTGCCCTCATCACACCGCGACGGCCGGGCAGCGGACAGTGACCTTGGTCCCGCGAGCGACTCGCGGGGAGATCAAGGGACCAAGGACCCGGGCGCGGCGAACCTCGGCGGAGCAGAGTCGGGGTCACCTACCAGGAGGAGTAGTCATGAGCACGTCATCCGTAGACCAGCGCCCGATCCTCGTGGGCTACGCCGACCGCGACAGCGACGCGGCCTTGGCATGGGCGACCGCGGAGGCCGCCCGGCAGCAACTGCCACTGCGCGTGGTCCACGCCTACTCCGCCGCGGCCGAGTATCCGTGGATGTGGGGCTATCCGATGCCGGCCGGCGACATTGAGACCGCGCAGCGGAGCCTGCGAGCCAACGCGGAGGCGGTTCTAGCTGCGGTCGGCCAGCGGGTCGCCGAGACCCACCCGGGCATCCCGTACGTCGCGACACTTGCCAGCAGCACCGCCGCGGAGGGCCTGGTGACGGCCTCGGAGCAGGCCAGCCTGCTCGTCGTCGGACACGGACGGCACCCGGTGGCCGGCGCGCTGGGCTCGACCGCCGCTGCTGTCGCCGCGCATGCAAAGTGTCCCGTCATCGTGGTGCCTACGGTGAAGGACTCCGAGCGCGCCAAGGACGAGTCCGACGCCCGCTTCTCGGGGTCCGTCGTTGCAGGACTGGACGACTCGCCGGAGTGCGACGACGCATTGGGTCTTGCCTTCCAGCAGGCGTCCCTGCGCGGCATCTCGCTGATTCCCCTGCACGCATGGTGGGTTGACCCCATGTTCCTCCCCACGGCCATCCCGGCCGACTGGGACGAGATCGACGCCAAGTCCCAGTCCGCGGTCGAGGCGCTCCTCGCCCGGTGGAAGGCCCGCTTCCCCGAGGTCAAGGTGCAGCCGATGCTGGCGCGCATGCGCGCAGCGGATGCGCTGGTTGAGGCCAGCCGCAGCGCCGAGCTCCTCGTCGTCGGCAGCCGAGGTCGCGGCGGGTTCTCGAGCCTGCTGCTGGGGTCGGTCAGTCGCAAGGTGCTGCACCGGGCGCACTGCCCGGTGGCGGTCGTGCGGCGCGGCCAGCTGCCCGAACTGCACGACATCCAGGTCCACGACGTCACTGCCACCGCGTCCTGACGGCACCTCCCGGCGCTGGTCCGGGCTGCCGCGATGACCGGCGACTCAAAGCCGTGGCGTGCAGTTGGACGCCACAGCCAACGCCGACAAGACGCGACCCGGGAACGACGGCCGGGATGCCCCGCACCGCGGTTCCTCACCCCCAGTCCTCACGGGGCCGCGGCGACCATGGACGCCGCGAGCTGGCGGCCCCACGCGGTGGCACGATCGAGCTCACCGTCGAGCAACGGCCCCTCCATGTCACGCACGTAGAAACTCTGTGCGTACGCGGTCGCGTGGTAGCCGCGCCGACGTGCGGTCTTCGCGGCGCTCCTGGCGGCTGACCCAGGAAGGTGCCGCACCTTGTCCACGCGAGTGTCGAATGTGGCGAGGGTCTGCGGGTGGTCACCGGAGGGAAGGGCCTCGAGCCACTCACGAATGCCAAGGTCGACGTCCGGCTCGGGCGCCCCCTGCCGGACTGCGTCGGCCCGCGTTTTGGGGCGGCTCATCGAGAAGGCGTGCGTGGGGCCTCCGGCGACGACGAGACTGACGTCGGCGGTGGGTTCGGCCGGCGCCTCGTGGACGTCGACGACGTCCACGTCCATCATCTCGGACAGGCCCTTGGCGATGGCGCGGGCAACCTGGGCGGTGTTGCCCCACATGGACTCATAGACGACCAGTGCGTGTGGCATGACGAACTTCCTTTCCGTGAAGGAGCGGTGGGGCTCATTGCCCGGGTTCGCGCCACCGGCCGGCGCCCCGGACGGCGACGGCGAGGACCACCAGCGACACCACGAGCACGGCGCCCCCGACCGAGAACAGCACGGCGGTGAGGGCGGTGAGCCCCGGTACGGTGGCGCCGACGCTCATCGTCGTGTCCACACCGGCACTCCCGTCGGCGTTCATGACCACGACAGTCCAGCGGCCGTCCGAGACGGGGACCACCACCGACTGGGTGCCGGCACCCGAAGCCTTCGCGACCCAGATGTCACTGTCTCCCGGCCGGGTGGCGGAACCTCCGCCAGCGCTGACGCGGTAGGTCGGGTGCAGGTAGCTGCCGGACACGTTGGCGTGCCGCACGGTGGCCAGGTAGCGATCCGCATCCGCGGCACGGGCCAGACCGACGAAGACGGCCTTCCCGTTCTGTGTCGTGACGGTCACCTTGGCATCACCGAACATGCGATGCGGCATGTTCCGGACGACGTCGGCGCTGTGCACCTCGATCGTCGGGGAGCTGAGCGCGTAGGTGCCGGTGGACAGTTGCCCGGTCTCGCTCATCAGGAAGCCGCCGTGGTCCCGCATCGTCGAGTTCGCGATCGCCCCGGCCGTCCCGCCCGCCAGCAGCCCGATCGCGAACAGCATGGCCACGCTGGCCAGCACCACCGACAGCACCCGCCCGGTGCCCCACCGGCTGGTAGGGGTCTGCGACGTGCTGCCGTGTGCCGTGTCACCTCGTGTCGCGGTGTGGGATCCCGGTGCCGTCGGCGGCGCGGGTGGCGGAACGCTGGTGCCGGGGTCGTCGCCGCCCTGGTCGAGCCGGAATGGCGGGTACTGGTCGGTCATGAGGCCGGCATACGCGGCGACCCGGACCACCCACCGGTTCAGACCGAGGACAAGGTCGAACAACTGGCGCGGGTAGCTGCCCGTGAAGAGCAGCACGACTGCGGCGATCACCGCCAGCAGGCCGATCAGTCCGTTGCCCCACATCCACGGGGCGGCGCCGGAGGCCCAGGGCACGGGGTCGTTCTCCATGGCTCGGGAGAGATAGATGCCCCCGGAGACGAAGATCCCGACGATGAGGTAGTGCGGGATGGCCAGCAGCCACCACTTGATGAGGACGAGCCCGCGGGAGAGGTGCTCCGGGTACTCGATCTGCAGGTGGGCCGGGTAGTCCGGTTCCTCACTCAGCGAGAAGGGCGGGTAGCGGTCCGTCGCGAGCGCGCCGTAGGCGTAGTACGCGACCCGCCAGCTCCATCGCATCACCCCGACGTTGAAGTCGAAGATCGCCCGCGGATAGCGGCCGGTGAACAGGATCGCGAAGAACGCGACCACGCTGAGGACGACGAACGCCATCCACAGGAACGTCAGGACGACGTAGTGCGGGATCACCAGCAGCCACTTCACGAGCCACAGGCCCCTGCTCAGTTGCGGGTCAAGCCGTGCGTCGACGTGTACCGGGTACGCCGGCCGGTCAATGGACGTGGACATGGCTACCGCCTCCTTGAACTCTGCAGCTCCAGCGTTCCCGGCCTGAATCCGGTGCAGCAGGGCCTAAGGTCCCCCGTCAACAGGTTTGAATCTTCACCGTGTTCGACGTGCGAAGCGGCACGGGGATCACCGCGCGATGAGCACCTCGCACGAGACCCGGTCCAGGACCCCCCTGCCCACGGAGCCGACAGCGGTGCTCAAGAGACTTCCCCGACTGTGCGCGCCGATGACCAGTAGGGAGTCAGGCTCAGCGTGGCGGACGAGAGCGTCGACGGGGTCGCCCACGACCAGGTGCAGCTCACAGGCCAGCCCACGTAATAGGGCGTGTTCGTGCGGCCGCTCGGTGACCCAGCTCCAGACCTCTCGCTCCATGTCACCTCCTTCAGCCCGGCTGCTGTCCATCGCGTGGTCGGGGCCCTCAGCATTCGCCGGCGTCACGCGGGGCAGGCTGTGCACCAGTGTCAGCACGCCGCGCCGGTGCCACGCCTCGGCGGCCGCGACCTCGAGCGCGGGCTCGACCGCGTTGGCCTTCAGCCCGACGACGACCCCGTCCTTCCCAGTACGGCCGGCCCCGTCCCCGGCCGCGACGAGCGCCGGCAGGGGCGAGGCGACGAGGACAGGGCACGCGAGGGCGTGGGCCAATGCCGCACTGGGCGCGTCCCAGCTGAGAACCCGGCGCCCCCGGTGTCCGGTGCGGCCTAGCACGAGCAGGGACGCCTCGCGAGCGACCTCGGTGTCCCGAAGCTCCGCCGGCGACATGGTCACCTGCGAGCGCACCGGCAGGTCGGACCACTCGCGGCACAGCTCCGCCACAGCGCAGTCCACTGCGTCGCCAGCCCGCCGCAGGGCGTCCTGTTCGGTGGATCGCACCGCTCCGAGGGACTCGGCGTGTCCCAGCCAGCTTTGAGCCAAGGCCAGCACGGTGAGCCGCTGAGCGCGAGTCACGGCAGCACGGGCTGCCGTGTCCAGGACATGGCGGCTGCCGCTGGAGCCGTCGTATCCCGCCACCACCGTCTGAGCACTCGTCGCGGACGCCTGCACCGGGCACCTCCTCATGCCGACAGGGCTCTCGAGGTCAGCATTGACCGCGGGATCCGGCACGAGTAGGGGCGATGGTCCCGTCCCGGCACATGGGACCTTGGCCTCTGTCGTGGGCGGCCTTGGTACCTGACCGTGGGTGTCATGGACGGCAGGACCAACGCGCGGGGCACGTCATACGAGCGGTTCGAGGAGCGGGAGCCGCTTCGGCCCCGCGCCGCGGCGGTTGCGGTGGCACGGTGTGTAGCGACGACGGCGCGCTTGCTGGCACGTCGGGAGGTGCGCCTGTCGCGCACCCGGGTCGGGCTGCGCATCCGCTTCGCCGACGGCACGACCGGCCGGGTCTACCGGGAAACCGTCGTCGACCATCCAGCGGACACGGACCGCTGTGTCCTGGTGGTGGCCTTCCGGCTGCGGGCGGTGCGGGGGGTGGGGCACCGCCTCTTCGAGCTGGAGAGCCTGCTCAACACCCTCCTCTTCGTGGGATTCCCGGGCTACGTCTCCAAGCTGTGGCTCGCCGCCGACGCCCACGGCGTATACCGCGGCCTCTACGAGTGGGACCGGCCCGCGCTGGCGGAGGCGTACGCCCGGGCGCTGTGGTGGGTGCTTGCGCTGGTGAGCGTGCCGGGCTCGATCCACTACCGCGTGGTCCCGGGCCTGCGTCGCGACGAGCTGCTCGCCGATCCCGCCCTCCTTGAGCGGATCGCCCCAGAGCGGTCGGGGGCATGGTGGCGGGTCACGGGCACCGAATGACCGGAGAGGTGGACGTCCTCGTCGTCGGTGCGGGTCCGACGGGGCTTGCGACGGCCCTCATGGCACGGCACCACGGCGCGCGCGTGCGGATCGTCGAGCGCAGGACCACGGCGTTCCGCCCATCGAGGGCGATGATCCTGCACTCGAGGGCGTTGGAGAGCCTGCGGCCGTTAGGGGTGACGGAGGGCCTGCTGGATCGTGCCGACGTGTCCCCGACCGCGAAGCTGTATGCCGGTGCCCGCAGCGTTTCGGCGCGGCTGGCGCAGGTGGACCTGCCGGGCACGCCCTTCCCACCGATGGTCCTGATCCGGCAGATGGACGTGGAGGAAGTGCTGACCCGTGCGCTCGAGGAGGCTGGGGTGGTGGTCGAGCGCGGCACCGCGCTGCTGGAGCTCCACCCGATCGCCAACGAGCATGGTGTCCGGGCGCTGCTCGGGGCCGCCGGCCGGACCGAGGAGGTCCAGAGCTGCTTCCTCGCCGGATGTGACGGCTCGGACAGCACGGTGCGCCACTGTGCCGGCATCGGTTTCGTGGGAGGTCTGCACCAGGAGGAGGTGGTGCTGGCCGACGTGAACCTCGACGGCCTCCCGGCTGACGGGCGGCTGCACGTCACGGTGGGGGAACCAGGGCTGGTCTGGCTGTTCCCACTCGGTGAGGGCGCACCCTGGCGGCTCCTCGCGACCCGTGGCGCCAACGCGAGCGGCACGTCGACGGGCGACGCGCAGGTGGCGCTCGACCGGCTCGTCCAGGCAACGGGGCTGGCCGCGACCGTCACCGGATGCCGGTGGTCCTCGGTGGTGGCGCTGCAGCATCGGTTGGCGGAGACTTTCCAGCGGGGTCCGGTCTTCCTGGTCGGCGACGCGGCCCACGTCCACTCCCCCGCGGCCGCGCAGGGCATGAACAGCGGGCTGCTCGACGCCGTGAACCTGGGCTGGAAGCTCGCCTTCGCGGCACGTCACCGACCGGCGGTCACGCTGCTCCGCTCCTACGACGAGGAGCGGCGACCGGTGGCACGGCACGTCATTGCGCTCACTCGGCTGGTGTTCTTCGCGGAGGCCTCCACCTCGATCTGGGCGCGCTGGGGCCGCCGCAGCTTGGTGCCCGTCGCGGTGCCTGTGGCTCCGCACCTGCTGGAGCAGCGCTGGCTGATGCAGGCCGTCTTCCGGTTGCTGTCCCAGCGCTGGGTGCGCTACCGGAACAGTCCCCTGTCCGTTCGGGATGGGCGCTTCTGGGACGGCCCCCTACCGGGCGACCGGCTCCCGGACCGGGACGTCACCGCGGCGGGTCGCGTCCGCCGCCTGCATGCGCTGACATCATGCCCGGGGATCCACCTGCTGCTCGACCGCGATGCGCCGACGCTGCCGGACGCGGCACTGGGACGATGGGTGAGCGTGCACCGTCTCGACGGCACCCCGGGCCACGGCCTGGTCGCCGTCCGCCCCGACGGGCACGTCGGCTACCGATCAGCCGATGCGGACCTCCAGAAACTGCGTGTCTGGCTGGACCTGGTGGCGGCCAGTTAGTTGTGGCCATTGGCACCGCACTTCGCTTCTCCGCAGACCTCACCGCGACGTCCGTGCAGGTCGTGGCAGGGTTGAAAGCGCGGGCACTGGGACCAACAACCCTGTGCCGGCGCCCGACCGACGGGCGAGATGAGTGCGGCGCAGGGTGCGCCGTCCCTTGGGGGGACGCTGACACACTCCCGGTCCCTCCGCCGCCGGCCGCCGCATCGGCCACCGACTCTCTCGCACGCACCAGCGAACTGGTCGCCGGGCGCATCGCGAACGAGGCGGTGCTGCAGCTGGGGGTCGGGCGGATCCCCGACGCCGCGCTGGCCCGGCTCATCCACCGGAGCGGGCTGGGCGTCTGGAGCGAGATGATCTCCGACGGGGGTGCTCGGCTTGGATGAGGCTGGCGCCCTGTCCGCCGACTCTACGCGTGGCTCGACCGCAACCCGCGGGTGCGGGTGCTGCGCACCGAGACCACCAACAACCCAGCCCTCATCTCGGCACTGTCCTCGATCGTGCCCCTACTCGACGAGCCGGCCCTCCGCGTACCGGTTGCCCCTCACTCCTGCCGAGGGTTCACGACGGCGACGGGGCAGTGGGAACGGTGCAGCACGCTGTGGCTGACCGAACCGAGGACCAGCCCGCGGAACCCACCAGATCCGCGCCTACCCACGACAAGCAGTTGCGCGGCCGCCGACGCGGCGACGAGCGCGTCCGCCGGATGAGCCCGCACGACCCGTTCCCGCACCGGAACGTTCGGGTACTCCTCCCGCCACACCGCCAAGGCGTTCGACACCATGCGCTGCTGCTTGCTCACCAAGACGTCCGCCCGCTCGTCGTCGGACCGGGACAGGTCCTCCTCGGCGTCGCTCCACCAAGCGTATACCGCGGTCACGGACATCGACCGTCTTGCGGCGTGCGCGAACGCGAACTCCACGGCTCGCGAGGAGGTGGCGGAGGCATCCACCCCCACCACGATGCGGCCCTGCTCCCGCAGCCGGTACGCCTCGTCGTGCACCACGACGACGGGGCACTCGGCGTGCGCGGCGACTTGTCGGGACACCGAGCCCAGCAGGACCCCGCGGAGCGCGCTCCTGCCTCGGCTGCCGACAACCACCAGGTCGGCCCGGCTGGACCGCGCCACGAGCGCGGCCGCCGCGGTGGTGTCGGCCGATTCCCAGGTAAGGTCGAGGTCCGGGCCTCGCTCCTGGGCAAGCAGGAGCCCAGCACTGAGGACGGGGTCGGGGCGGTCCTCAAGCTCCGCAGGTGGGAACGCGCCGGAGCGGATCCACCAGCCCTCGTCCGCACGCGCGTGCATCAGGTGCAGCGGAATGGTGCGTCGGACCGCCTCCTCCACCGCCCACATCAGGGCTGCGTCGCTGGAGGGCGAGCCGTCCAGGCCTACGACGACGCTTCCGGCAGGGAAGTGAACCATGGCGTGCCTCCTTGCTCCCATCGGACTGGAAACCATCATCCCCGCGTTGCGCCCACGTGGACAGGCCGTTCGGTCACGAGGTGCCGGTAGGCTGCCGGCCGCGCAGACCGCGTCTTCCTCGCAGACCGCGTCTTGACGTGCAGGCCTCGTTCACGCAGGTGTGGCAGGGGCCGCCGTTGGCTCGAGCGGGCCCAGTTCCCTCCCGGTGATCTCCTCCGGCCGGATCCTGATCCAGACCGGGTCCATACCCGCCGGGAGCCAACTGGCGCCCGCGCGTCGGTCGAGTTCCTGGCACTCCGAGTCGTCCGTGACCCACTCGGCGGTGCCCTTCACGAGGACACTCCACCCGGTTCGAGAACGCGCGTCGAAGGCGTCGGCCTCGAACGACACCGGGGTTCCGTCCGAGAGTGCCTCGACCTTGGCGCCCCACTCCGTGCGGAACACGACCGTGGTGCCGCTGACGAGGTGGTTGACCGGCAGGATCAAGACGTCACCGCCGCTGCGGAAACCCACACGCCCGACCGGAACTGCCGCCACACGTTGCAGGCACGCGGCCTGGGGCAACACGAGGGAGCCGCGGTGATCCGTGCCGACCGCACTGTTCTGCGGGCTGATGAAGGTTGACATGGTGTCCTCCTTCCCGGGACCAAGCGGTGGCGGGGTCTCGCTACGCCAAGTCCAGACTGCCTCGGCCACCGTCGGTGCGGTCAGGGCCATAGGTCCCTCATGGTGGGCACGTCCGCGTCAGGCCCTGCGCTCTCGACGAGGGTGTGCAGCTGCTCACGCACCCCACCGCTGGGGATCGGCTGGTGCAGCTCGAAGATGGTGTGTCGGATGTGACGGATCGCTTCGTCGAGGTCGTCAACGGCGCGGTCGAGCCGCTCACGGACAAGCGGATGTTGTGCGAGCCGGTCAGCTGCCTGCAGGGACAGACCGGTGGTAAAGAGCCGTTGGATCACGTGGTTGTGCATGCCGCGGGCGATCCGCTCGCGGTCCCCCAAGAGCGCCATGAGCGAGCGGTCTCGCTGGGCACGCCCCGCGACCAGCACGAGACCTGTCTGCTGAGCGAACTCGGCAAGCGCCGACAAGGTCTCATCCGGTGCGCCGGCCACCGTCTCGTCCCAGGCGAGCAGGAGCAGGCCCAGGTCGTCGCTGCCGACGGAGATGGGCAACACCGCCACGGGGCCGTCCGCGTTGAGCTCCTTGAGCAGCTGAGGGCCCTGCGGGTCGTCTTTGTCCCCCTCATCCGTCCCCGACAGGATCAGAAGCGGGCGACGCGCCTCCCGGACGGCGTGCCACATTGAGCCGGTCAGGACGCTGCCCACCGACACAGCCCCCAAGTCCTGGCTCGTCACCTCTCGTTCCGCATGCGCTGCGCACACCACCAGCTCGTCCGCATCGTCCACCAGGGCGACCGCCACGAACGAGGCGGACGCGGTCCGCACAGCGTGCAGCATGAGAGGCTGGAGCGCTTGGCCTTCTTCCTGGTTCTCCAGCAGGATCCGCGTGAGTTCACTGATCGTTTCCGACCACTGCCGCTGCTGGCTTGCGCGCTCGTACAGCTGTGCATTCTCAATGGTGACCCCCGCGGCGACAGCGAGCACCGCGATCATCGATCGCCCGTCGCTGCTCTTCGCTGAGACCGCGTGTGGTGAAGGCTGCCAGCTCCTCGCCATGCGGGGACAACACCCCAAGGGCCCCGTAACGCGAACCCGCCAGCGCGCACGCGGCCTCGACGATGCGCCCCAGCACCTCGGACAGCTCCAGGTCCGCACTGATCGCGACCACCGCGTCCAACAACCCGGACAACCGGTCCTGTCTGGCCCGCGCCTCCGACGCCCGAGAGCGAAGCTCCTCGAGCAGGTCCTCGAGATCCAGAGCCGTCATGGACGGCCACGAAGCGGGTCGGCCTTCCATGAGCACGATGCTAGAGCCGTCTGGCGCCGAGGAACCCCGCTGCGGACCGAAATGGGAGCAGTTGACGTGGTCGGCGGAGAGCGCGGCACCACCTTGGTGCGCGGGACCTTAGACCCCGCCCACTGGACGCATTGAGGAGCCATTCGTGCGCGTGGGGTACATCTTCGAGGGTGCCGCTGGTGACCCAGCCACGACATTGGTCCATCGGAGCGGCGCGAGCCGCGCACTCTTCGTCGGGAGTCCGGCAATGCCGTGGACGCCGCGCCCGTGGAGTTGCTGCAGGGCGCACGCCGCGTGCTGGGTGATCACTGTTTCGGCCGAAAACCACCGGCCGCCAAGAGCAGGCTCACCGTCACGAGGCTCGCACGACGGGATGGTGTGATGTCGATAGGTCAATCGCGTCCACGGTGTTTCCGCCCTGCCGGCCCTCCCGCACGCCCGTGTCGGGCCGGAGAGCCTGCGCTCAGCAGTTGACGCCCGCAGGCGCGACCGCGGTCGGTCCGAGGTTGCGGCAGACGCCGAGGCCACGTGCTGCGAGGCCGGACTTGATCTGGGACAGCGCGCTGGTGTTGAAGGCGTGCCAGCCCATGTGCATGAGGACCGTGCTACCGGCGCGAGCGTTCGTCAGGACGTATGAGACGACCTCGGACTGGGACTTGCCCGTCCAGTCGCGGGTGTCAACGCTCCAGGTCCAGATCCGCATCGCCTTGACGGCGTAAGCGTTGAGGACGGTCAAGGTGTTGTAGCTGCCGCCTGGTGGGCGGCCGAACGTCGTCACGATGCCCGGAGCGCCGAGCTGGTAGAGGACTCCGGAGTAACTGAGGGTCGTGAGGTCGGGGTGGCTGATGGTGTGGTTGAAGACGTAGGCACCGTGGCTGCGGGCGTACGACGGACTGAACCGGCCCGACTGGAGGCACTGGCCTGTGGGAAAGAGGACCAGTGCGATACCGAGTCGCTCGGCTCCCGCGACCGCGCTCTGGAATGCCGCAAGGCTCGCTGGGCAGTCGTCGAAACTCAGGACCACCCTGCCCGTCCGGTTCGGGCCGGTACTCCGGGGATACCGTGCGCCACCCGAGACGAGGGTCCGCCAGGTCTGTGGTCCGACGATTCCGTCGATGGACACACCGACATAGTCGGCCTGGAAGCGCCGGACAGCGAGGTAGGTGGCATTGCCGAAGATGCCGTCCGCGCCGGAGCTGCCGACGGAGTAACCGCGGTTGATCAGTGACTGCTGGAGGACGCGGACGCAGCTGCCCGTGTCGCCGATCCGGAGGACCGGCCGGTCTGCAACGGGCGTCGTTGACGAGCACGACACGGCCGCGGCCAGCGCGGAAGGGCCGATACTCGGCGGGACCACCGTCAGGGCAAGCCCAGGCCGACGAGGAGGGTCACCATGGTGACCGCGCGGGAAGAAGAACGCCGTGGGTGAACGGTGTTGGTCGTGCACATGGTCGCCTCCGAGGTGCGCACTTCCACTGACGAAGGTGGTAGGACAACGCTCGTTCCGCTCCGCGTTCTTGACCAGAGACCTTTGGCCCGGGTGTGGCAGTCGGGACCCAGCCAAGGGGAACCCGACCGCTGCGGCTGCGGGCTGGGATCGGGTCTCGTCGATGCATCGTCTGGGGTTCCATCCACTGCCCGGACATGTGGCGGGACCAAGGGCCCGGGTGCCGAGGTACTGACCGGGGGCAGTCTTCGAGGTGTTCCCGCCGGAAGGAGCGGAAAGTGAACACCTCACCGAGGCGCCTGCTCATCCTCGGCGCCGGCACCGCGGGCACGATCGTGGCGAACAAGCTCTCCCGCGAACTGCCTCCCGACGACTGGCGCATCACGATCATTGACCAAAACGACACGCACCACTACCAACCGGGGTTCCTGTTCGTTCCCTTCCAGCCACGTGCCATCGGGCACCTGACGCGGTCCCGGCGCGCACTGCTGCGACCGGGGGTGGACTTCCTGCAGTGCGAGGTCGACGGTGTCGACCCCGACGCGCAGACGGTGCACTTGTCCAACGGCCGTAGCGTCCCCTACGACTACCTGCTGGTCGCCACGGGCTGCCAGCCGCGCCCTGACCAGACGCCGGGGATGCTCGGCCCGCGGTGGCGTAGCAGCGTCCACGAGTTCTACACCGTCGAGGGCGCCTACGCGCTGCGGTCGGCATTGCGTGGGTTCACCGAGGGCCGGTTGGCCGTACACGTCACCGACGTCCCCTTCAAGTGCCCGGTCGCCCCCTTGGAGTTCACCTTCCTGGTCGACGACCTGCTCCGGCGCCTGGGCCGGCGGGACCGGGTTCAGCTCACCTATGTCACCCCGATGTCCGGTGCCTTCACCAAGCCCGTCGCCTCCCAGCGGCTCGGCTCGATGCTCGCCGACCGCGGCATCGCGCTGGAACCCGACTTCTACGTGGACCACATCGACCAGAACCGGGGCACACTGGTCTCCTACGACGAGCGCGAGGTCGGCTACGACCTGCTGGTCACCGTCCCGTTGAACATGGGCGCCGGGTTCGTCGGCCGCTCGGATCTTGGTGATGAGCTGAACTACGTGCCGGTGGACCCGCACACGCTGCGATCGCGGGTTCACCCAAACGTCTTCGCCATCGGTGACGCCGCGGACCTGCCCACCTCCAAGGCTGGCTCAGTCGCCCACTACGCCGCCGAGGTGTTCACCCACAACTTCCTCAATCTGGCCCGTGGCCGCCCCTTCGACGCGTGCTTCGACGGGCACGCCAACTGCTTCATCGAGTCCGGCCGCGGCAAGGCTCTCCTGATCGACTTCGACTACGACCACGAGCCCCTGCCGGGCCGGTACCCGTTCAGGCACGTGGGACCACTGAGCCTGCTGGATGAGACCCGAGCCAACCACGTGGGAAAGCTGGCGTTCCAGTGGCTCTACTGGAACGTGCTGCTCCCAGGGCACCCGTTGCCCGTGCCGTCCCCGCACGCTTCCAGCCCGACAGAGACGTCACCAGCCGTTCATTGAGGAGCCCAACATGCCAGTCATCACCATCGACAACCGACCCGTCCACGTCACCGAGGAAGGCTTCCTGAGCCACCCGGAGGACTGGGATGAGGACATGGCGCAGACGCTCGCAGGACAACTCGGCATCACATTGACCGAGGAGCACTGGAAGGCGATCCAGTTCCTGCGCCGTGACTACGCCGACCGGCACGAAACCCCGACACTGCGCCGCGTCTCGACCGTCGGTGGGGTGCCCATCAAGCAGCTGTTCGTGCTGTTCCCGCAGAAGCCGGCGAAGAAGATGGCCTACATCGCCGGGCTTCCCAAGCCACAGGGCTGTGTCTGACACGCCCGGTCCCGAAGGAGGACGACGATGAGCACCGACACCCAGACCGCAAGCCTCCTGATTCCGCGGTTCGACGATGACGCTGACGTCGAGCGCAAGCTGGCGATCATCTGCTCCAAGGGCAACCTGGACATGGCCTATCCCGGCCTCGTCCTGGCCAATGCCGCTCTGGGAGAAGGCGTCGAGACCCACCTCTTCTTCACCTTCTGGGGCTTCGACATGATCAAGAAGCGGACGATGGGCAGGTTGAGATTCACGCCTCTGGGCAACACCGCCACCCACCTCCCCCAGGGCTTGGGAGGGATTCCGGGCATGACGGCCCTGGCCACCAAGCGCCTCCGCCGCTCGATCGCCAACGTCGACGTCCCCGAAGTGCCTGAGTTCCTCGAGCAGATCGTCGCCTCCGGCGGTCACCTCTGGGCGTGCCGGATGTCCGCCGACATGAACAAGCTCCGTCTGGAAGACCTCTATGACGGCGTGGAGGGCATCATCAGCGCCAGCGACTTCATCGAGAAGACCGCGGGCGCCCAGTTGCTCTTCATCTAGGCGGCGGCGTGGCAAGCGACATCAATCGAGTCGTGGTCGGCATCGACGGGTCCCCGCCCAGCATGGCGGCCCTCGACTGGGCCACCGACGAGGCGCGGCGACGCGGTCTCGCCCTGCACCTGGTGCATGCACGCCGAGGGGTCGATGGGCCATTCAGGGGTCCCGCGGCGCGCATGGCGAGCACGGGAGACCAGCCGCTTCTGCGAGAGGCCGCCCAGCAGACACGGTCGATCGCCCCCGACGTGCTCATCACCGCGGAGTGTGCGCACGCCGGCGCCGCGGCAGCGCTGGTGCGGTTGTCGCGTACCTCTGACACCGTCGTGGTCGGTGCCACCGGAGCCGGCCGTGTGCGCGGCGCCCTGCTCGGCTCGGTGCCCACGCAGCTTGCCGCACACGCTCAGTGTCCGTGCGTGGTGGTCCGCCAATCTCCCAGCAGCGCCCTCAGCCGTGACCGGATCCTCCTCGGCGTGGATGGTTCACCTTCAGGCGCCGCGGCCCAGTATGCGTTCGCTCAAGCCTCCCTCAGACGGCTTAGTATCACGGCCGTTCACGCATGGTGGCTGGATCCCTACGGGGGACTGGACCGGTTCGTACCGACAGAGGAGCTGCGTCGAACGTTCCTGCGCGAGGAGAAGGACGCCATGGCCGCCGTTCTCGCGCCTTGGAGAGCCTTCTACCCCGACGTCCAGGTCCAGCAGCTGCTGGTCCACGGTATGACGGTCGACTCGCTTGTGCTGCGCTCCGAACGAGCACAGCTCGTCGTGGTCGGCACTCGGGGTCGCGGCGGACTCCGCGGGCTGCTGCTCGGGTCTGTCAGCCAGCACCTCCTCGCACGCGTGGACCGCCCAGTCGCTGTCGTCCGTGGATGACTGTTTCCGCCAACGCACCGAGGGCGGGTCCAAGGTCCCTGTCTCCGCGGGAAACGCAGGCCCAAACTCGAAGCGTCCGAACACGACGACCGAACACCGCGAAGGGGAGTAAGCCATGAGCACCATCGACAGCCCGCAGCGGCGCCGGATCGCCCGGTCTGCCCGGCCAGCGACATCGGCCACGGTCGGCTCCAAGACCATCGTCACCGGCACGGTCCCCTACGTGGCTGCCGCCACCTGGGCCGACTACCTGTTCATGATCGGCTTGGCCGGCATCGGCATCGGCCTGACCTTCGGCATCGCGATGCGCCTGTCCACCATCTCCGCGGTGGCCATGCTCGTCCTGATGTGGTCGGCCACCCTCCTGCCGACCAACAACCCCTTCCTGGACGACCACCTCATCTACGCCATCGCCGCCCTGGCCCTGCTGGCCATCGGCGCCGGCCACACCCTCGGCCTCGGCAAGGCCTGGGACAAGCTGACCATCGTCCGCAACCACCCCGTCCTCCGATGACGCCGAGGCAGGGCCCCGATCGCCTGCATCGTGGGACACCCGAGGGCAGGCGATCGACTGTGGGAAGCACCAGAAATCGGTGAGGGCCGGTGTACAACTGGGGATGCGGCTACGGCCACGGCTACACGTGGGTCCTTCCACTGCTCGTCGGGCTGCTCATCCTGGTGACCGTCGTCGCCCTCGGTCTGGCTCGGTCGCTGGCCCACACGCGTGCACGGCAGACGGACGCCGAGCAATGGCGACCCGCTCAGGTGAACGACGAGGCCCAACGCCTCCTCGCGCTGCGCTTCGCGCGCGGTGAGATCGGCGCCGACGAGTACCACCGACTTGGCGCAACCCTGCGGGGGCGCTGAGCAGATGCCCCCCGATACCAGGTCCGACGCCGCGCGCGAGGAGGCCGTGCTCGACCTACAGGAGGACCTCGGCCGCCTGCTGCGAGACCTGCGCACCCGGCGGGTCGGGTTGTCCTCGCGCGAGGCAACGCGCCGATTGCAGGTGCACGGCCCCAACGAGCTGGTCCGCAGGAACCGGCGGACGTGGCCGCGGCAGGTGGTCGACCAGCTGCTGCACCCCTTGGCGCTGCTGCTGTGGGCCGCCGCGGGCTTGGCCTGGGTCAGCGGGTCCGCTCCATTGGGCATCGCGATCATCGTGGTCATCGTCGTCAACGCAGCATTCGCCTTCCTGCAGGAACGCCATGCCGAGCGCGCCGTCGAGGCACTGTCCGCCTACCTGCCGCCCCGGGCGCGCGCGTTCAGGGACGGCGTCCTGCAGGCCGTCGATGCCCGTACCCTGGTCCCGGGCGACGTGGTCGCCATCGGCGAGGGCGAGCGGGTCTCCGCGGACTGCCGCATCCTCACCGGTGAGGTGGAGATGGACCTGTCCACGCTCACCGGCGAGTCGGTCGCCGTCCTTCGCAGCGCCAGCAGCAGTCGCGTGACGGCGTGCGTGCTCGACGCCGAGGACCTCCTGTTCAGCGGAACCAGCTGCACCTCCGGGGAGGTGAGCGCGGTCGTCCACGCCACCGGGCAGCGTACCGAGCTCGGTCGCATCGCCGCGCTGTCGCAACGGGTCAAGCCCGAGCCCAGTCCACTTGAGCGGCAGGTGCGCCGCGTGGCGCAGCTGATCGCCGTCGTCGCCGTCGCCATGGCACTCGCCTTCATCCCCTTGGGCACCCTACTGGCCGGGCTGTCCCTCACCGACACGCTCAACTTCGCGATCGGCCTGCTCGTCGCCAACGTGCCGGAGGGACTGCTGCCGACGATCACCCTGGCGCTGGCGGTCGGCGTGCGGTTGCTCGCCCGGGAGGGCGCCCTCGTCAAACGGATCTCCGCCGTGGAGACCTTGGGATCCACCAGTGTCATCTGCACCGACAAGACCGGGACGCTCACCCTCAACCGGATGCGCGTGGTGCGCCTGTGGACCGCCAGCTCCCGCGTCGACCTGGACGACGGGCAGCTGCGGCCTCCGGAGTTGCCACCCGTCGTCCCTCGGCTGACAACAGCCGCCGCCCGCTGCACGAACGCTACCTGGGCACCACAGGAGGACCAGCGGACCGGTGATCCCATGGAGCTGGCACTCCTCGAGCTCCCGACGCTCCTCGGCACGGCACAGCCACCGGGGCGCGACCAGCGCGTCAAGCAGTTCCCGTTCGAGGCGTCACTGCGCCGGATGAGCACCATCGACCGCGAGCACGACCAGCTGCGCATCTCGGTGAAGGGCGCCCCCGAGGAGATCCTGCCCCGGTGCACGGCCCTGGCCACCGCTGCGGAAGGCGACCGGCCCCTGGACGACGCCACCCGGACACACCTGCACGACACCATCGAACAGTGGGCAGCGGAGGGCCTGCGCCTGCTGGCCATCGCAGACCGCCTCACGGAGCCCGCCGGCCTCGACGCGCCCCGCGACCGCGTGGAGGAGGAACTCACCCTGCTCGGCCTGGTGGCCCTGGAGGATCCTCCCCGACCCGAGGTGCGCAGCGCCGTAGGCCAGTGCCACACCGCCGGCATCCGACTCATCGTGGTGACCGGCGACCACGGACTCACAGCCAAGGGAATCGCCGCCCAGGTCGGCATCGGCGACGCCGACACACCCGTCGTCACCGGCACCGAGCTGGACCACCTCAGCGACAAGCAGCTGGACCGGCTGCTGGCCACCCACCGCGAGATCATCTTCGCCCGCAGCTCCCCCGAGGCGAAGCTGCGAATCGCCGACGCCCTCCAGGAACAGGGGCACGTGGTCGCCATGACCGGCGACGGGGCCAACGACGCACCCGCCCTGCGCCGCGCTGACATCGGAGTGGCCATGGGGCGGTCGGGAACCGACGTGGCACGTGAGGCCGCGACCATGGTCCTCACCGACGACAACTTCGCGACCCTGGTCACCGCCGTCCGCGCAGGGCGACAGGTCTATGACAACGTACGCAAGTTCATCGTCTACATCTTCGCCCACGCGACCCCCGAGGTCGTGCCCTTCCTGATCTACGCGCTCTCCGGCGGCCAGGTCCCCCTGCCGCTCACCGTCATGCAGATCCTCGCGATCGACCTCGGCACCGAGACCCTGCCGGCCCTCGCCCTCGGCCGGGAACCCGCCGAGCCGGGCCTCATGAACCGCCCCCCACGACAGCGAGGACACAACGTCATCAACCGGGTCATGCTCCTGCGCGCATGGCTGCTCCTCGGTGGCGTGTCCAGCATCGCGGTGACCATCCTGTTCCTGCTCACCCTCACCACCGGGGGCTGGCACCCGGGTGCCTCCACAGCCTCGGGCCCCGCCCACCACGTGTGGCAGCAGGCGACCACGATGACGTTCCTGGGCATCGTTGCCTGCCAGATCGGGGCCGGGGTCGCCTCCCGCTCACAACGGGCCTCCCTCCGGGCGATCGGCCTGTGGCGCAATACCTTGCTGCTGTGGGGCATCGCCTTCGAGGTCGTCTTCGCCGCGGCGGTGGTCCTGGTGCCGGCCCTGCAGGACGTCTTCGGCACCGCACGGCCTCAACCCTGGCAGGTCCTGGCCCTGCTGCCCCTTCCCCTGGTCGTGTGGGGCTGCGACGAGGCATGGCGTGCCGTCGGACGACGCCGCCGCGCCCCGGCAGCCCGCGCCGACACGACGCCGCCTCCCGGGAAGGATGACCACCTCAGAGCACCCGCCCGAGCACCGTCCGCGTGACCAGGAGCCAGGACAGGAAGCAGCTCGCGAGGATGTCACCATCGACGCGAGGGCCGCCGTTCCTCCGACCGGTGCCGCAGTGGAGCGCAACGCCGTGGCAAGGACCAGCAACACCAGGCCCTGCAGCGCGAAGGCACCGTAGGACGCCCGCGCAGCCGCCCGTCCCAGTGCCGCCATCGGGCGCTCGTGCGCCGCGCCGAGACCCAGCAACCACACCGAGGCCCCGATGGAGACCATGCCCTCGACCACCGCCACCGCGAGAGCTGACCAGTGCACACGCCCCAAGGCATCCGTCTTCGTGAACGGCGAGACGGCGGATGCGGCAGCGTCGAGCACGGCCGAGCACGGGTGAAGCTGGACCAGTACGACGAGCCAGCATCCGTGGACCGGCGGTCCACCAAGTAGCAGACGCGCGCACGCCGGCCACACCACGAGCGCCGTCACTGCCCAGGGCGTCCCCAGCCTGACCAGCCGGCCCGTCAGAAACCTGCGAGCCCCCTTGTGTGCCAGTGAACGTGACACCAACCTGCGGGCCAACAGGAAGAAGGGCATGAGGGACATGGCAGGGAGGGCGAAGACGGCGGCCACCACCACATCCGAATGTCCCGTGAGGGCGACTCCGTGCACCCGCTGGTAGGGCCAGGAGCCGAAGTGGCCCTAGCCCATGACGACGTGCGCGCCGATCACCGCCGCGACCAACGCAGCCTTTAGCCGGTCGAGGTCGGCCCGCGCGCCCGCGCCGACAGAAGGCCTGTGAGAGGCCAGGGCGACCGGAGCGGACGCCTGCCATGCGATCACGGTCCTCTGCCGCTCACCCGCCCGGATCGGAGGGCGTGAACGCGCGACCGGTGATGCTCTCGGGCTCGATGATGACGAACCAGGGCTGCCGCGGTGCCACGGCGTCAGCGGCAGGGTCAGGGCGTCCAGCACCTCATACGGCGCGTGTGCCTTGCGCGCGCGTCCTCGCACCACCACGCTCCAGACGCTGCCGGACGCCTCGTCCCAGCCGTCGACCTCGAAGGCCACCGGCTGCGGCACCGCGGAGAGGAGCTTGCTGCCCGAGGCGCTGCGGAAGACGACAGTCCCGTGGTTCCACACGAAGTTGACCGGGAACAGGTCCGGGCGTCGCTCCACCACGACAGCCCCGACGGCGAGTTGGGTGGACGGTGCTGCTGCTTGCTGGTCATGCCCCAGCGTGTCCTTCAGGGGCGTGCGGGGCAGGGCCGGAAGTCCCGAATTCGTTCACCGTCCGCCTCCGATGTGAGGGACCTTGGCCCCTTCCGCTCCGCCCCCACCCGCTGCATGGTGGTGCCCTCGCACCGGCGCGTCGGGAGGGCAGGATGCTTCAGTCGGTCGATGTCGGCGAGCGGCAGCTTTCGGCCTACCATGGCCTGGTCCCAGACGCGCTGCTGGATGATCTCCGGGAAGCGGCGGCGCAGTTGCGCGGGGTACGCGTGCTGCACTTGAACGCGACCCCGTACGGCGGGGGTGTCTCGGAGCTGCTGCGCTCGGTGGTGCCGTTGCTCAGCGACCTGGGCGTGGTCGCCGACTGGCGGGTCATCACCGGCGACAGTGCCTTCTTCGACGTCACGAAGGCGATCCACAACGGCCTACAGGGAGCTCCCGCTGCCCTGACCGAGCGGCAACGGGCCACCTACATCGACAACAGCCGGCGCAATGCCGAGCTGTTCGAGGAGTCCTACGACCTCGTTGTGGTCCACGACCCGCAGCCGGCGGGGGTGCTGAGGTGGCACGGCAAGGGCAGCGCGCGGTGGGTGTGGCGCTGCCACATCGACTCCGGCCAGCCCGCCACCGAGGTCTGGGCGTTCGTCCGCCCGTTCCTGGAGGGCTACGACGCGGCCGTGTTCACCATGGACAGCTTCGTCCCGCCGGAGCTGCCGATCCCACACACCGTGGTGATTCCGCCGGCGATCGACCCACTCAGCCCCAAGAACCTGCCGCTGCCGCGCGGTCTCGCGCGCCAGGTCCTCGACTGGATCGGGCTCCGGCTGGACGCACCACTGGTGACCCAAGTGGCCCGGTTCGACCCGTGGAAGGACCCGCTCGGGGTCATCCACGCCTACCGGCTCGTGCGCCGGGACGTGCCCGGTCTGCAACTCGCGCTGGCGGGTTCCATGGCGCTCGACGACCCCGAGGGGTGGCGGGTCTACGAGCAGATCCGCGCTGAGACCGGTGCTGACCCGTTGGTCCACGTGTTCACCAACCTGACCGGCGTCGGCAACGTGGAGGTCAACGCGCTGCAACGGCTCTCCGACGTCGTGGTGCAGAAGTCCACCCGGGAGGGCTTCGGCCTCGTCGTCTCCGAGGCGCTGTGGAAGGGCACCCCGGTCGTCGCCGGCCGGGCCGGCGGCATCCCGCTGCAGATGGCCGACGGCGTTGGCGGCTTCCTCGTCGGTGATGTCGCCGGCTGCGCCACCGCCATCCGGCGCCTGCTGAACCACCCCGACGAGGGAAGTCGGCTCGCCGAGCGGGGACGGGAACGGGTCCGCGAGCACTTCCTGCTCCCCCGGCTCGTGTTGAACGAACTGCAGCTCATGGACGAGCTCCTGGCCGGGCACCCTCGGTCGGCCGACGGCCGGAACAAGCGCGACCCCGTCTGCGGGCTGTCCGTTCGTTCCACCGACCCTCCGCACGCATGCACCCGCGGCCGGCGCTACATGTTCTGCTCCGAGGCCTGCCGCGCGAGGTTCGAGGAGGACCCACGCCGCTGGGTGCCCAGCCCCGTGGCTCGGAGGGCGCTCGGCTGAGTTGCGCCGTGACGCCCTCAGCAGGCAGTGGGTCGCCGTGCCCCCGGAGAGATCCCTGCGGCCGCACCAACCGCCGAACGGACCGACACGGACCCGTCCGTTCTGCCCCGGAGAAGGCGCACCCGTCGCCTGAGTCGTTCCTGGTGCCCGACCCCGCACGAGGTCATCACCGAGTCGTGGCCAGCACCGCCAACATCTCGGACTCGGCCTGCGGCTGTGTGCGTTGTTCAAGCGCGAGGACTGGCTCTGACCGTCCGGTCCGCGTACGGCGGAGTCGGGACGTTCGGCCCTGACACGTCAGCTTTCGCGTTGTGCACGATGAGGGTGCGGAAAGGAGGTGCAGCAATGAAACTCACACTTCGTGATCTGGTGGCAACGGTTCTGGTGGCGGCCATCGCCGTCCCCTATGTCGGGTACCTCATGTACGGCGACATGCCGTTCGTCCAGGATGCACGTGGCATGGCCGGTGTCGGGCTGGTCCTCGGCCTCGTGGCGTTCGTGGTGCTCAGGACGGGCAACGCCCACGACCGCTTCGGTGCCTTCGAGGCCTGGACCGCAACGGCCGTCGGCGTGCTCGGCCTGGTGGCTCTTGCCCTGGCCGAGTCCGCAGCGGCTCCGGTCCTGCTGGCGGCATTCATGGCCGCGATCCTGATCGTGTGGGCTGTCGAGGTGGCAGATCACGCTGGCCTCGTGCACGTGCATCGGGCACCCGCAGTACACACCTGACGGTGACACGAACACCCGACGGTGTCGCCGGGGCCGGTCCGACAGGACCGGCCCCGCGCTCGTGTGCCAGCGCCGGTCGGCTCGGGGTGCCGCTCCTTGCCGGGTTGTGTGCCGGCGAGCTGACCACGAGCCTCCGTCCTGGCGACATCGCCTCGGCTCGCGCTTGCCCGATGCTCGACGACCACGGGACCAATGACCCGGGCCCTCCCACGGTCACCAACCCCTGGGCCTGGCCGTACCCGGTCCCGACCGGCGACATCGAGCGGGCCAGGACACGCTGCGAGCCAACGCTCGGGCGGTGCTGGCTGGACTGGGCAACCGGATCAAGGAGTCGAACCCGGACATCCCCTTCGTGACCACCATGGCGAGCACTACCCCAGACGAGGGCCTGGTCTCCGCCTCCGCGGGGGCCAGCCTGATGGTGGTCGGCCACGGCCGTCACCCGAGGGCCGGCACCACGGGGTCGACAGCTGCCGCCGTGGCTGCACACGCCAGGTGCCCCGTCGTCGTGGTCCCCAGCGCTCAGCACTCCCACGGGGCCGAGGGCGAACCGAACACCCGGTTCTCTGGCTCCATCGTGGTGGGCCTCGACGACTCGCCCGAGTGTGACGACGCACTGTCCTTCGCCTTCCAAGAGGCCTCGCTGCGCGGCATCCCGTTGGCGCCGCTGCACGCGTTTTGGATGAACCCTCAGTTCCTGCCCACGGGCGACCCATCGGATTGGGAGAAGATCGACTCCAAGGCACAGTCGGCCGTGAACGCGCTCCTGGCCCGGTGGACGGCGCGCTACCCGGACGTCAAGACCGAACCGGTGGTGGCACGGATGCGGCCGCCTGAGGCCCTGGTGGAGGCAAGCCGGAGCGCCGAGCTCTTGGTGGTCGGCAGTCGCGGTCGCGGTGGGTTCTCCAGCCTGCTGCTCGGATCGGTGAGCCGCAAGGTGCTGCACCACGTGCAATGCCCTGTCGCCGTCGTACGAAGGGGACAGTTGGCCGCGTTGCACGACATCAGCGTTCGCTCTGCGGAGAAGCCTGTGTGCGACGGTCCGACGGCGTGACCGTCCGACGAAGGCTGCCTCGTGCGCGGCCCTTGCTCCCGCGACACGACAGGCATCGGGCCCTTTGGCCCTGGTAGGGAGCACCGCGCGGGCCCACGCTCACCGTATGTCACTTCTCGTGCGCCGGGCCCCGCTCGTAGACGCAGAGCAGGCATTCACGGTCGGCTCGGCCGCCTCGCTTCCATCGCCCGTCGTCCTGGAACGTCTGGAATCGACCCTCGAGGGTCTGGGGCCGACCGCCGTTGAACAACGGCGCGTCCGCTTCGGCCCCAACGCCGTCCGCACACACCGGGTGGAGCCGCTCCTGCTGCTCGGCCGCCAGCTACGCAGCCCGCTGCTGCTGCTCCTGGCCGCGACCGCTCTGGCCTCCTTCTTCCTCGGCGAGCGAACCAACACCGTGGTGATCGGCGTGATCCTGCTGGCGAGTGTCGGCCTCAGCTTCGTCAACGAGTACCGCGCCGCGCTGGCCACGCAGCGGCTGCACGCCCAGGTGACGCACCACGTCGAGGTGACTCGGGCCGGCCGGCCCGAGTCGGTCGACGTGGTCTCTCTGGTGCCGGGCGACATCGTCCACGTCGCCCGCGGTGAGGTCGTCCCGGCCGACCTACGTCTGCTCAGCGTCGAGGGCCTGCAGTGCGATGAGAGCGTGCTGACCGGGGAGTCGCTGCCGGTGGCCAAGACCGTCGGCCCGGTCCCGGCTGGCGCCGCCCTGGCGGACTTGGACTGCTGCGCCCTGATGGGCACTGTGGTGCACCAAGGGGCAGCTACGGGCATCGTCGTCGCCACTGCCGCGCGGACCGAGTTCGGCCGCGTGGCTGCCCGGCTCGGTGAACGGCAGCCCGAGACCGAGTTCCAAGCGGGACTGCGCCGGTTCTCCGCTCTGCTCGTCAAAGTGGCAGCGACCCTGACTGGCCTCATCTTCGTGACCAACGTGGTCCTGCAACGGCCGCTGGTCGACGCCCTGCTCTTCTCGCTGGCCATCGCCGTCGGCATCACTCCCCAACTGCTGCCCGCCGTCGTCAGCACCAGCCTCGCGGCGGGATCCCGTGCACTGGCCCGCAGGAAGGTCTTGGTCAAGCGGCTGGTGTGCATGGAGGACCTCGGCGACATGGATGTCCTGGTGACGGACAAGACGGGGACCCTCACCGGGGGCCACCTCGACCTTGTGGCCTCAATCGACGCCGACGGCCGGACCTGCCCCGAGGTGCTGGCCCTCGGCCGCGCGGCCTCCGGGTCGCCACCGGCACCGGGTGCGCTCGCCGAGGACCCCCTGGACCAGGCCATGTGGGACAGTGCGATTCCGGCGCCGACCGTCGCGACGTCGTGCCTCGCCGTCCTGCCGTTCGACCACGAGAGGCAGATGTCGTCTGCCCTTGTGCGGCTGGACGACGGCTCGACCCTGCTCGCGGTGAAGGGGGCGCCTGAAGCCGTGCTGGCCCGGTCGACGTCCGTCCCCGCCGCGGCCGAAGCGACGGCCCTACGGTTGTTTTCCCAGGGTGCGCGCGTCGTCGCGATCGCCACAAGCCCCGGGCCGGCCCACCACTGGGCCCTTCACCCCGACGACGAACACAACCTGACCTTCCGCGGTTACCTGGTCTTCTCCGACCCGGCCAAGCCGGGCGTCGCAGGTTCCCTGGCGCGGCTGCGCGGTCTCGACGTCGACGTCAAGGTCTGCACCGGTGACAACGCTGTCGTGGCCGAGAAGCTGTGCGCCGACCTGGGCATGCCCACCGGAACGACCCTCACCGGAGCGCAGATCGCCGCTATGGACGACAAGACCCTGGCCGCCGCGGTCGAGGCCACGACCGTGTTCGCCCGGGTCACGCCCGAGCAGAAGGCCCGGGTCGTCCGCGCACTGCGCCGCACCGGCCGAGGGGCGGGGTTCCTCGGCGACGGCGTCAACGACGCACTGGCCCTGCACCAGGCCGACGTCGGCATCAGCGTCGACAGCGCCGTCGACGTGGCCAAGGACGCGGCCGACGTGATCCTGCTGCAGAAGGACCTCGGCGTGGTCGCCGACGGCATCGCCGAGGGCCGGCGCGTCTTCACCAACACGATCAAGTACGTGCTGATGGGCACGAGCAGCAACTTCGGCAACATGTTCAGTGCCGCGGCCGCGTCGGCGTTCCTCGCCTTCCTACCGATGCTGCCGAGCCAGATCCTGCTGAACAACCTGCTCTACGACGCCAGCCAACTGGCGATCCCCACCGACCGGGTCGACCCCGAGCAGCTGCGCCGGCCCTCGCACTGGGACATCGCGGGCGTCCGGCGCTTCATGCTCTTCTTCGGACCTATCAGCAGCTTGTTCGACTTCCTCACGTTCGCCCTCATGCTCGTTCCCTTCCACGCAACCCCTGCACTGTTCCGTGCCGGGTGGTTCGCCGAGTCCCTCGCAACCCAGACCCTGATCGTCCTGGCCATCCGCACCCGCAGGCCGATGTGGCGCAGCCGGCCGAGCGTTCCGTTGGTGGCTGCGGTTGCGGCCGCGGTCGCCATGGGGTCGCTCCTGCCACTGTCGCCGCTGGCCAGTGTGCTCGGCTTCGCGCACCTGCCGCTCGGCCTGTATGCCGTGCTCGCAGCGCTCGTCGCGGCCTACCTGTGCCTCATCGAGGCCGGCAAGCGGCTCTTCTTCGCTGAACTCGACCGCGGTGCACCGCGCCGTCCGTCGGCGAACCCGCATCACCGCCTGCAGCGCCGCGCCTCCCGGTTCAGTGTCGGCCACAGACATGACCCTCACACGCCGTGAACTGGTGGAGGGGCCAACCCAGTGGACCGGCCCCGTGTTCGGAGCCACCTCGGGCTGCGGCGAGCTCGTCAACGAAATAGGGACCTTGGTCCCTTGCCGGGCGGACATCGGGCGAGGCACGCTCATCGCAGCGTGTCGGCCCGGGCAGGCATTCCGTCTGGGGCGCCTGTCGCGGTGAGACACCCGAGTCTCGCGGGAGGCGTTATGGACAGTCCCCACACCGTACCCCTGGCAGCCGGCAGCGGCTCCTTCATTCACTGGGGCGTGCTCAATGTCAGCGTCGCCAATCTGGTGGTCATCGCGGTGATGGTGTTGCTCTTCCTGCTCGCCATCGCCCTGCCCTTCCCCCATGCCGCCGTCGACACCGAGCCTCTGCCGGAAGGCCCCGAGCACGGGAGCGAGTCGTGACGAGCACCGCCCGGCCCGGCAGTCCCACCGCGGCCGGGGCGGCGCAACCCTCCGACTCTTCGCGCAGTTGGACCAGCCGGCTCAGGATGGGTCTCTCGGAGCTGGTGCCCCCCGGCCAGCTCCTGCCTGACCGACAGCCTGCCTACGTCACTTCCTGGCTCTACGTGTTTGGGGTCCTCACCTTGGCATCGTTCGTGGTCGTCCTGCTCTCCGGCGCCTGGTTGGCCATCGGTGGCGCGACCTGGTGGCACGTCTCCGCGCTCGGACACTTCGTCAACTCCCTGCACCTGTGGAGTGTCGAGCTGTTCTTCGCCTTCATGGTGATCCACCTGTGGGCGGTGTTCTGGATGGCTGCCTGGCGGGGGCGTCGCACACTGACATGGGTGACCGGGGTGCTCGCGTTCCTGGGTTCGATCGGCACCGCCTTCACCGGTTACCTGTCCCAGTCCAACTTCGACTCGCAGTGGATCGGCACCCAAGCGAAGGACGGGCTCAACGCCGTGGGGATCGGCGCGTGGTTCAACGTCCTCAACCCCGCGCAGATGCTGCTCTGGCATGTGGTGCTGCTCCCCACGTTGGTCGGCGCGCTGGTCGGCGGGCACCTGCTGCTGGTGCGCCGCCACGGAGTGGTTCCACCGATCGATGCGGAAGGGGATGAGTGAGGTGGCCACCGAGACACTGCCTCACCCAGGCACCACGAGCGTCGCCAGAGGAACTCGCCCCTACGATCTCGTCCGGGAGTTCGCGATCGCGCTCGTCGCGGTGGCGTTGCTGACGCTCGGCCTGTCACTGGCGTTCTCCTCCCCCGACGACAAGGCCCTCACCATGCGCGCTTGGGCCGACGCGGCCCCAAACGACGTCGTGGCCACCGCAACCGCGGAACTTGCCGGCACATCAGCCAGTGCCACCTACGGGCCGCCGTACAACAACAACGGCGCCGGGCAAAACCTCCTTGGGGTTCCGCTGCAGGGATGGGGAGGCGTCCGGATCCCAGTTAACTCCGCGGACTTGATTCTCCAACCTCTGTCAGACGCCGCGCCCACCAACCGCCCCGTGGCGCGGGCGCTGAACCGTTGGTCCGCCGCCCCTGCCCCGCGACAGACCGCCTGGGCCCAGCGGTATGCCGACGCCCTCACCAAGGCACCCGGCGGCGCCCCCACCGCGGTCGCCCCGGGTCGCTACGGACCGGTGCCTGAGCTCGCCAACGGTTTCCTCATCGTCGCCAGGTCCGGCGGACTGGAAGGGTCGCTGACGTCCTCGGGTACCTTCTACGGAGGCGACCAGACCCGTGCACTGTTGCTGCTCTCCGACGGCGCCTACTTGGAGAACCACGCACGCGCCATGCAACTCGGCGGCGACCAGTGGGGCATGATGAACGAAACCGGCAACTACCCCGGCCAGCCGTGGCTGTGGCTCTACACCTTCTGGTACCAGGTCCCACCGTTCTCCACCTCCGACAACGCCGACGCCCAGGTGTGGGCCCTGATGGCCCTGCTCACCCTCGCGCTGGTCCTGCTGCCCCTGATCCCCGGACTGCGGTCCATCCCCCGCTGGGTCCCGGTCCACCGACTCATCTGGCGCAGCTATTACCGGACCCGGACCCGTCCCCGTCCGGCCAGCCCCAGACTCTGACCGAGCGCCGCGGCTGCCCATCCGGTCTGCTCGTCGAGCGGACCGTGGCTGAGCCTTCATCGCAGATCCCGTGCTGGTCGTCGCCGGGGTGGTCGAGTGGCGCCCGACCACCTTGCGCAATCTCGCCCGCTCCACTCGGCGGCCGCGCCATGTCCGTCCATTGCGGCCAACCTCCGGCATACGGGACCTTCGGCCCTGCTAGCAGAGCCACGGCTGCGGCACGGTGGAGTTGCTAGGTAGGAGGTCTCACCATGACCACACTAGAGACGCGGCGACGCGGCGCGACGACCCACAGATCCGGCTACGTCAGTGCCGTCCTCATCAACGGCATCCTGCTCTTCCTCATCAATGTCCAACCGGGCTGGGACATCTTGCCCTTCCTGACGCCGCAGATGGACGACGTCGTGCCGGTCATCGACCTGGCGCTCTTCGTCAGCATTGCCGCGAACCTCGTCTACCTCGCGGCAGACGTTGCCTGGGTGCGCAACATCGGCGACATCGTCACGACGACAGCGGGCATCGTGGCGATGTGGCGGTTGTGGACGGTGTACCCGTTCGCCTTTCCCAGCGGCTTCAACTGGGACCTGCTCGCACAGGTGTTGCTCGGCATCGGCCTGGCGGGCAGCGCCATCGCGGTCCTCGTCGCACTCTGGCGATTGGCGACCGGCCGGCATCCGTGACGGCATCCTTGGCGGGGGACATTTCGGTCGAGCGATGCGGCGCGCGTGTTCGGCAACTCTTGATTTCGGATTGGACCGATGGGACCGCCGCTGGCTCTTTCAGCAGCCCGATGCCTACCAGCACGTCCTTCCGTGATCGAAGTCGCGAGATGGCGACGGCGAGGAAGACAGCGGCGAGCACGATGGCAGCACGCGCGCCCAGGTCGTGCACCGGGGTAGAGCTGGCGGGCGCCTCGGGATGCTCGTGAGGGAGGAAGTCACGGTGGCGGCCCGCGAGTGCAGCCGGGTCGGTGCCTCGGCCCTACTCGCTCGCCAACGCCCCGGGGTCTTCGATCTGTGTCAGGCTGGACTGGTCCGGATGGTTCGGCAGCGACAGCAGGAAGCATGCTCCCCCGGTGGGCGACGTTTCGTAGGTCAGGGTCCCACCGTGGGCACGGGCGATTCCATGCGCGATCGCCAGCCCAAGTCCTGTGCTGCCGTGGGCACGGGATCGCGAGCTGTCTGCCCTGGTGAATCGTTCGAAGATTTCTGCCTGGAGGTCCGCGGGCACGCCGGGGCCGTTGTCGCGGACCCACGTCTGGACCCGGTCGGGATGCACGGCGATGCCTGTGGTCACGGTCGTTCCGGCGGGGGTGTGCGCACGGGCGTTTGCGAGCAGGTTCGTCAGGACTTGGTGCAGACGCTGCTCGTCGCCCTGGACAGTCACCGGCTCCTCGGGGAGATCCAGTTCCCAGCGGTGGTCCGGTGCACTCGTGCTCGCGTCGATCACCGCGTCCAGGACGAGCCGGGTCAGGTCTACCTCGGCGCGGGCCAGCGGCCGGCCAGCGTCCAGCCGAGCCAGTAGCAGCAGGTCGGCGACCAACAGGCCCATCCGGTCGGCGGCGGCCCGGATCCTGGCCAGGGCCTCGGTGGTCTGCGCCGGCAGCAGAGTGTCGGTATCGGCGCCGTACTCCGCGCTGGCGCGGATCGTGGCCAGCGGCGTGCGCAGCTCGTGGCTGGCGTCGGCGACGAACCGGCGCAGCCGGGCCTCGGTGGCGTCGCGCGCCGTCATGGCGGTGCGCACCCGATCCAGCATCCGGTCGAACGAGGCACTGACCTGATCGACTTCGCGGGTGGAGCGTTTCGGAGCAGCTGTGCTGGGCAGCCGCTGGTCCCCACCGGCCAGGGCGAGGGTGGAGACCTCTAGTGCAGTGTGGGCGAGGTGGTCGAGCGGACGAAGCCTGCGGCGTACGACCAACCCGGCCGCCGTACCACCGAGAACCACCAGGGCGGCAAACAGTGCTGCCTCGACCATGAGCAGTTGGACCAGGGTCTCGTTGACCGGGTGCAGGGGGAGTCCGGTGATCTGCGTGTCGCCATCGTGACCACGTGCGGCCCGCACCCGGTAGTCGCCCAAGGAGCTCAGGTCGACGTCCTGGGTGTTGCCGGCGGCGATCCGGTGCACGGTTGCGGCATCGGCCGCGCTCAGCGTCACCGGATGGGTGGTGCCGTCGTGACCGACGACGATGGCTTGAGCGATGTGGTGGGCGTGTAGCCGGATCCCGAGCGTTCCCTCAGTCTGGCCGGGGATGACGTCGTCGGGGTCGTGCTTGCCCTTGTCCTCGGTCGGCTCGTGCTGCCTGTCGTGCTCCAAGCTGGCCGCGTAGCGGCCGCCGGCAGAGACCAGTTGGTCGTCGATCCGAGAAATCAGGAAGTGTCGCACGGACACCTCACTCACGGCGCCGACGACCAGGCCTGCCACGACCAACACGACCACCATGCCGGCGGTCAGTTGTCCCCACAAGCTGCCCGTGCGGCGTCGGGGGCGGGCTGGCGGGGGCCTCATCTCGGCGTACGCAGCACGTAGCCCGCGCCGCGGACGGTATGGATCAACGGTTCCCGGTCAGCGTCGATCTTCTTGCGCAAGTAGCTGATGTAGAGCTCGACGATGTGCGCCCGGCCGCCGAAGTCGTAGTCCCAGACGTTGGCCAGGATCTGTGCCTTGGACACGACCCGCCCGGTGTTGCGCATGAGGTAGCGCAGCAGCTCGAATTCTGTGGTGGTCAGCTGGATGCGGGCGCCACCGCGGAAGACCTCGCGGCCCTCCTCCTCGAGGACCAGGTCGGCGACGGTCAGGCCGTCCGTGCCTCCCTGGGCACTGCCGTGCCCCGTACGCCGCAGCAGGCCGCGCAGCCGGGCCATGACCTCCTCGAGGCTGAACGGCTTGGTGACGTAGTCGTCGGCGCCCGCGGTGAGCCCAGCGATGCGCTGCTCGACCTCGTCGCGAGCGGTCAGGAACAGCACCGCTACGTCCGGGTCGGCAGCACGCACCCTGGCCAGCACACCGAGCCCATCCAGGTCGGGCAGCATCATGTCGAGCACGATCACGTCGGGCTGCAGCCGACGGGTGCGCCGAATTGCGTCGGAGCCGGTGTAGGCCGTGTGGGCGTCCCAGCCATCACGGCGGAGCACGCTGGCCAGCACCTCGGCCAGGCTCTGCTCGTCATCGACCACGAGGGCCACCGGCTTCCTCTCAAGGCGCTCGGTGGACGTGGAGATCGAGGCAGTGGCTGTCGGCGGTGACGGGGCGGCGTCGGCGGCACTCACCCACTCATGGTGACCCGTCGAACGGGCCCCGAGCCTCAGCAGTGGCTGTGGATTTGCTCTGAAGGCCGGTTTCAGAGCCTGCACAGAGGTGCGCGCAAGGGTCCGCACAGCCGCGACCGGGACAGTAGGGGCTCCAGAGCGATCGGAGGCTAGAACTCATGACGAGGACCAGGGCAGACGGCGGCCGGCATCGCGCCAAGGTGGTGACGTGGACCCTCGTGGCCGGCGCCACGCTCGGCGCCACGGCTGTCGCCGGCGTGGCCGCGGCCGCACCCCGGCCGACCTCGACGACTGCGTCGACCGGGCAGCAACAGGTCGAGCGGCACAGCCAGGGCGGCGAGGAACGACACGAGGGCAGCTCGCGGAGCGAGCACGGCGACGAACAGGGCCAGCGGAGCTCTGCGCGGACTTCGACCAGCACGCCCAAGGTGCGGCACCAGCAGCGAGTCGTGCTCTCCCCACCGACGAGCCAGCAGCCGTCGGCGACGTCGAGCGGGTCATGACCGCCACCCCGACACGGGCCCGGTCTCGGGCGGCGGTCCAGTGGGACCTGTGGACGATGACGGCGCGGCTAGTGGTCGATGACGGGGCAGCGCTCGCGGAGGCAACCAGGTTACTGAATGCTCACCTCGCCGCCATCGAGGACGCCGCGAGTCGCTTCAGGACCGACTCCGAGGTCTGTCGCCTCGCCGCCAGCCCGGTCGAGCGTCATGAGGTCAGCCGGCTGCTGGGTGACATGCTTGCTGCCGCCCTGGATGCCGCCGAGGTGAGCGGTGGCCGGGTGGATCCCACCGTCGGAACGGTGTTGTCCGCCTTGGCGAGGCCGGCACCGGCGGTGCGTGCCAGCATGCGCCGCAGGGCCACGTGGCGAGATGTGCAGGTCCAGGAAACGGTCGTGCGGATGCCGCCCGGGACGCTGCTCGATCTGGGGGCCACAGGCAAGGCCTTCGCCGTCGACCGTGCCGCCCAGATGCTCGCCCGTGAGCTCGGCTGCGGTGTGCTGGTCAGCCTGGGCGGGGACCTACGGACGGCGGGAGAACCACGCGCGCCGTGGACGGTACTGGTCCGGGACGGGAAGGACGAGCCGGCCACTGTCGTGGACCTCGCCGCCGACGCCGCCGTGGCGACCTCATCGTCCCTGCACCGGACGACCGGTCCCGACCTCGCGCCCCACGTCATCGACCCGCTCAGCGGGCACTCGGTTGGCAAGCTGTGGCGCACGGTGACCGTGGCCGCCGAGACCTGCGTGGAAGCCAACACCTGGTCCACGGCTGCGCTCGTGGCCGGTGCCGACGCGCCCGACCTGCTCGCTTCCACCGGACTTCCGGCCCGGCTGGTGGCCGCAGACGGCTCGGTGCACTACCTCGGGGAGTGGCCGCGGTGACGAATGCGCTCTGGTACTTCGGACGCGGCTTCGGGGTCAGCGCCCTGGCGCTGTTCAGCATCGTGGTGGTCCTGGGCATCGTCACCCGGGCAGGACGTCCCCTGCCGGGGCTTCCCCGGGTGGCAGTGACCACGGCCCACCGCACGGTGAGCCTCTCCGCAGTTGCCTTTCTGGCGTTGCACGTGGTCACCCTGTTGTTCGACCCCTACGCTCAGTTGCGCGCCACCGACGTGGTGCTGCCCTTTCTGTCGACCTACCGGCCGTTCTGGCAGGGCCTGGGAACCTTGGCGCTCGACCTCGCGATCGTGCTGGTCGTCTCCAGCCTGCTGCGCAACCGGCTGGGGCTGAGGACATGGCAGGCCATCCATTGGTTGGCCTACGGCTGCTGGCCGCTGGCGGTGGTGCATGCCGTGGGGACCGGCACCGACCGCGGCTCCACGTGGCTGCTCGGGGTGGTCGGTGGCTGCGTGCTCGTGGTCACGGGCGCGGTGGGCTGGCGACTGCTCGGGTCCCGGTTCGTCCCGCCGGAGCCGCCGAACCGGATCCCGCCGCCACGTGACCTGGCAGGCCTGCGGTGACCACGGCAACCGGTCCGCGCGCGACACCCCAGGTCAGTGGCCTGCTGGACGCTCGCGCCGCCACCTACCGAGAGCACATCGAACGGCTGGGGCCGCTTCCCCGCCTGCGGACGGAACAGCTGCTGGGCGAGGTCGCCGACGCCGGGCTCACCGGGCGCGGCGGAGCACACTTCCCCACGGCACGCAAACTGGCCGCGGTGGCTGGCACTCGCCACGCCTTGGTGGTCGGCAACGCCGCCGAGGGGGAACCGGCCAGTTGCAAGGACCGCGTGCTGCTCGGCTCGGCGCCCCATCTGGTACTCGACGGGCTCGCCCTCGCCCGTGATGTGGTCGGCACTCGTCGCACCGCTCTCGCCGGACCCCCCGACGTGCTGGATGGCCCCCTGGCCCGCGCCCTCGCCGAGCGGCGCGAGCGGGTGCGACTGGTCGGCATACCGGAGGGATTCGTGACCGGTCAGGAGACCTCGGTGGTTTCGGCAGCTCTGGGCCGGCCGGCGAAACCGGCGACGCTCACCGGCCCGCTGGTGGCGGGCGGTCTGGGTGGCCAGCCGGCGCTGGTGCTCAACGTCGAGACCCTCGCTCACCTTGCCCTGATCGTCAGGTACGGTCCGAATTGGTGGCGCTGCCGCGGGGTTCCGCAGGACCCCGGCACCCGGCTGGTCAGCCTCTCCGGCTCGGTCCGCTGGCCGGGTGTCTTTGAATTCGGCGGCGGCAGCACGCTCGGTGATCTCATCGCCACCGCTGGCGGGACCACCGAGGCGGTGCAGGCGCTCCTCGTCGGTGGCTACCACGGCGGTTGGGTGCCCTGGACTTCCGAGACCGCGGACTGTCCTTTCACCACCCAGGGGCTGCAGTCGCACGGGGCCGCACCGGGTGCCGGCGTGGTGATCGCCCTCCCGGCCGCGCACTGTGGGCTGGAGGCGGCTGCGGGGGTTGTGGCCTATCTCGCCGGGGAGTCGGCCGGCCAGTGCGGCCCGTGCCGCAACGGCCTGCCCGCACTCGCCGACCACCTCGAGGCGCTCGCCTATGGCCACAGCACACCCCAGACCGTTCGGGAGCTGTACCGGCTCAGCAACCTGGTCGAAGGCCGAGGTGCCTGCCGTCACCCGGATGGGACGGCCCGCTTCCTGCGCAGCACCCTGCGCACCTTCGCCGATGAGGTCCAGCACCACCTCGCAGGGCACTGTTCCGCGCGCGCCGAGGCGCCCACGACCAGGAGGACGCCGTGGCTGTTGAACTGACCATTGACTGGACCAGATGCGAAGCCCGCGGAGTCTGCCTCGAGCTGCTCCCCGACCTGATCCGCCCCGACGACTGGGGCTATCCCATGCCACGGCACTCGGGGTTGGTCGTTCCACCTCAAGTGGCGCCCGACGCCGAGGCGGCCGTGCGCGAGTGCCCTCGGATGGCCCTGCGGCTTGCCATGCGCCAGTGAACATCGAACCGGGTCAGGGCAACAGCTCCCGCATGGTCGACCTGCTCTACCGGTCACTGCAGGAAGCGGCCGCGGCGGCGGTCGGCCAGTCCGAGCGGCACGATCCGGTCCGCGCGGGCACAGGCGGACCCGCCGGCAACGCCCTGATCACCGCGTGGGTGGGGCTCGTACTGTTCGCGCTCTTCCTCGCCGAACTGGTCACCCTGCTCGATGTGCGCGGGCTGATCAGCTGGCACGTCGCCATCGGGGCACTGCTGGTCCCACCCGCGCTGGTCAAGACCGCCAGCACGGGCTGGCGAATCGTCCGCTACTACCGCGGCAACCCCGACTACGAGCGGGCCGGGCCGCCCCCGCTGCTCCTGCGTCTGCTCGGACCCATGGTCGTCGTCAGCACGCTGGCATTGCTGACCACCGGCGTGCTACTCATCGTGTTCGGCCAGGACACCAGCCGCCGGACTTTGCTCGCACCTCTCGGTTTCCGAATCGACTGGATCACCCTGCACCAGGCGACCTTCGCAGCTTGGACCGTCGCGACCGGCTTGCACGTACTTGCCCGCTTGGTACCGGCCCTGCGCCGCGCCGGCGCTCGTGCGCAGCGCGAAGAAGTCCCCGGCGCGGCACTGCGAATGGGCATCATGGTTGCTCTGCTCGCCGCGGCAGCAGTCATCGCGGTTCTCCTGGTGCAGGCCGACGCCTCCTGGCACCTCGGACCCCCGAACTTCAACGGCTGACCCCGATCCATTTCGCTGGAGGTCGCGCCGCCGCGACTCGACGCCAACTCCACGGGCTGATCCGTCCGGACCAGGGCTGGGAGCCCCGCTGCGACCAAGACTTCATCCGTTGTTCACTTGTGGTTCACCGCGGCGCCCATGATCTCCGAGATGGGGACCTTAACCTGCTCGTCGTTGCCTGCCGCAGGGCCAGAACGGGTCCCGCATGAACAGGGGGCGAAGCGCTGCCCGCGCCTTGGTGGCGATCGCTCACGGTGAACGGCGCCGCCGTTCCTCACGCTGAAGGGCGCCACGTTCTTGCTCGCAGATGGGAGTGACTTCTTGGTCAGCACCGCCCTCGCCCTGCTTGTCGTCATCATCGTGGTGGGATTGGTCTTCGACTTCACCAACGGTTTCCACGACGCCTCCAACGCCATTGCCACCTCCATCTCGACGCACGCGCT